>NZ_AAWS01000057.1 GCF_000169175.1 Microscilla marina ATCC 23134 | reverse complement strand
GCTGCGATAGCTTTTTATTTTTACTACAGAAGGAGCATCTTTTTCTATTTTCTTTGTTACCACAGGTAAAGAAACAGGAGGAGTAGTTTTTTGGCTGGTATCGGTGGTTTTGGTAGTATCTTTCTTTATTATGACCAGTTTTTTTCCGGTAATATCTACCAACCCTTTGTTGGTAATTTGCAGGGTCAATTCTTTGCCCGAATACTTAAATGTGTAGGGAGGTTTATCGTCTTGTTTTACCTGAAAAGGTAACTCAAAGACAAGTTCGTTGGCGTATAAAAACTGAAAATACCCCTTAAAATCGGTAAACGTAATGTGATTTCCATTAAAGTCTCTAATGTCTATATTCTGAAGTGCCTTGCCTTTTTTATCTACAATAAAACCTTTTACTGCGACCTGTTTCTGGGCGTGTAACTCAAAACAACTGCAGGATATGAGTATGCTGATGTAAAAAAAAACAAGATACTTTTTCATCTCTTCAAATTTTTTGCTTTGTGAATGCAGGTCTTATATACCACTGTACCAAGGTACAAGCAAACTATATGTTTCTTCAACGCTATTCTTTCGCTTAATATTACTTCAAGACCAAACACCTTATGCCTTCATCTTGCAATTCACTTTTTGGGTCAATCAAATACCCAATTGTTTGCCAGATAAGCCTACCTAAAGATAACTTTATTTTATAGAACTCTCAAGTACTATCGCTCAAAACTATTTATTTAGGGTCATTCTTACTTTCAGTCGTTTGCCACTTTCTTTGTAGCTTTGCATATATATTAAGCGCTTCAGTTTGCCTTTTTGCCAATCTTTGATAAAATTATCATAATAAAAACTTCCGGGGTTACCAGATTGCCCTCCAGGATAAATACCATAAGCTTTAGGTCTTTTGCCTAGAGCTACTACCATGCGCCATGAAGGACCAGTTCTTTCGGTGGTAGCGTTTACAATGCGGGCACCTCCATTGGTGGGCAGGTTCAATACACTAAAAGGTTTCAAACGAGCAAGGTGCAAAAGTGTCGTTGTTTTTTCTTTAGCCCAAGTCCAGTCCGTTACTTTGTTTCCATAGTATTTTTTCAAAGAGTCAACGGCTTGCTTAAAGCTACTGTTTACCAAATCGCCCAGCGTTTCTTTTATCTGAGTAGTTCTTACATTGTCAAACCACCGGGAAGGAATAGAGTCATTGAGCAAAATTAAATCTCCAGTCTTGTCTGCCTTTGGGTAAATCATCATGCTATCAGCAGGAAAATTGTCTTCCCAAATAGCCTGGTACAAATACCTCCACCAATACCTAAACACCGTAGGACCTACCGCCTTGCTTACCTGCTGATAATCCCAAGCCTTGATTTTATCAAAAACATCTTTATACAAGCCTTTTTGTTGGGCTACATCTATATGCTTGAGCATTTCAGGTAATAAGTCTCTTGCTCTCAGGTTCAAATTGTCGTTTTGCAAGGCAATCAGACTATCGGGGGTAGCTTTTTTCATTTGTGCCAATTGCTCATTAATTCGCATGCCTCGCTCATAAGTGGCATAGCTCCAATGCAGGTAATAAGGGTAAAGCGTATCTACCGGAAACTGATTGGCAGAGCTTACAAAACCTCTTTCAGGGTTCTTGATGGTAGGGTTGTACTTATTAGGAATCCAGCCTTGCCATTCGTGGTCGGGGTTTGACCCATCTAAAATAAACTTGCCTTGTTCTTTCCATCTAATCGGAAACTTTCCCTTGGGAGTAATGGCAATATTTTTTTGGTTGTTGGCAAATACAAAGTTTTGGGCAGGGCAAGCATAACCAGCCAATGCTTTGGTGTAATCGCGGTAACTTTTTGCCCGGTTGAGCTGATAAAAAGCCAGCAACTCGTTGGAAGGGTCGTGAGCAAGCCAACGCATGGCCAAGCCAGGGTGGGTAAGCCCTCTGGTACCATAAAAATGTTTTTCACCTGGCTTAAGCACTACTGGTCCATAATGTGTAAAATAGATAGAATCGTAAACTGTTGATTTGTTTTTCACCTTAATTGTATCTATCCTCAGGGTAGTAGTCTTCCATTTATCGTCGTAATAATATTCACGTAAAGTGCTATCCTTAAAATTGATCTGATAAAAATCAATCACATCAGCCGCAGTATTGGTTACTCCCCAGCTTGCCTGCTCGTTAAACCCAATCGCAACACAAGGTGTACCTGGCAAGCTCACCCCATACACATTTACATTGGGGTTTACCAATTGTACCTCAAACCAAATAGAAGGCAAATTGAGTTTTAGGTGAGGGTCGTTGGCAAGTATAGGATAACCAGTGGCCGATCTATCACCACTAATGGCCCAATTGTTACTACCAACTCCTGCCGCTTGTTTTTCAGTCAATCGTTTCTCCATCAATTGTTTATGCAAATCTTCGGGTACATATTTGGTGGGTTGTTTGGGTATTTTCAATTCTTTGAAGTTCCATTTGGTACCTGCCGGAATGATGGGATCATGACGAAGTGGGTAATTGGGAAACAACTCATCTATCACTGCTTTGCCATGTTTTTGCAATGCATTGGTCATTTCCAGTTCATGGCTACGCATGGTCAGTGTTTTAGCCATATATTTTAGCAGCAAAGCAGTTTTAAGTGGGCTCCAGGGTTGGGGTGTATAGCTCAGCAACTTATACTCAAGGGGGAGGTCTTTGGGTTCTAACTGTTGAATGTAGGCATTTACTCCTTTGCTGTAGGCAGTTACTACCACGCGAGAAGTTTCGTTTTCCATCATTTCTTTGACCGCTACTTCGGCGGCATACAACATCCCAATACGACGTTGGTACCGATCGTAGTTGATGTATTTTGCTCCCAGTATTTCAGACAATTTGCCTGCAGCAGCATAAGTTTGAAACTCCATCTGCCATAAACGAAACCGTGCTGTAATGTAGCCTTGCGCCATGTATAAGTCGTGGTTGTTTTGGGCAAAAATATGCGGTACCATCCGATCATCTATCACAACCTCTACCTTGTCGTGCAAACCAGGTATTTGCAAGTCAACTTTCTCGCTTACTTTTTTAGACTCGGCATTTTGCCAAAAACCTTCAAAAGGATTGAAAAATTTCCCCAAGGCAGGCATTTGATTCACTTTTTGCCAAGGAGTATTCTCAAATTTACTATTGAGCACATAAGTAAGTGCCAACGTAAAAGAAAAAAGAATTACAAAGCGAAATATCTTCATTCGTATAGTTTTCAAAAAAGTTGAAAAGTCCTGCTGCAGCAAATCATTCGCTGCACAGGTCATTTGATTTTGCACAGCAAATGCCCAGATAAACCAGGGTAGATGAAGAATAAAAGTGGACTTTTCGTTTCAAATTGGTGTCAAACATCAAAATAACATCTTTATACTATGGTTTGCAAAAATGCACCTGAAAAACAACCCATTAGCAGTATAAAATGGTGGCATTTACCGGTATTGTCTTATTTAGATTTTTTCTAATTCTAAATATCTTTATTCAGTAACTATTTAGCTGGCTTAGGGGTTATCGCTGTAACCAATGTTCAATTAAATTTAAAACAATATCTATTATTATGGCTAATCCAAAAATTGCTCAAAAAACCCCTTATGCTGTAGATGTAGTGGCTGGCAAGAATTACTTCTGGTGTAGTTGTGGAGAGAGCGCCAATCAACCCTTTTGTGACGGAAAACACAAAGGTTCTGAGTTTACCCCACACAAACAATCATTTGACGAAGACAAAACGGTCTATTTTTGTGGTTGCAAACACACCAATGGGCAGCCTTTGTGTGACGGATCTCACTCCAAACTATAAGTAACCCTATTTATTTCTGAGTCTGCTCCAGGAGCTTGTTTTTTTCGTTTCGCCTAAACGCAGACTCAAACTTTTTTTAGCGGTCTTTTACCCGGTACATCAACTTAATTGCCGACCATACCTCGTTTACAGCTGCCACCTTTACGTCTACCAACCCACACTCAAGCCCGTATGTACGCACCAAGTGGCTATCGAGATCAGTCACTACCTTAGAGGCTTTCTTAGGCCACGATACCCATACCATGCCATTCTTTTTTATTTTGGTTTTCACCAAAGGCAGTATTTCTTCGAGTGTTTTTTTTTCTGTGACGAACGCATGCACGAAATCCAGCGATTCAGCCAGTATATCTTCAAATGGTTCTTCGGGCAAAAGGTGGAGGTCTTCGGGCAGGCTGTCAAACCAATGAAAATAATCTTGTGGCAACTGATAGCCATACATTCGAAACCCAGACTTAATGCCGAGCTTTTTTACCAATGGAGTTCCCGAATATCCTTGATTTGTCATAGTCATCATGTAGTCTCATGAAAGATACAAAGGATTTGGCACATTTACAGGCATTCTATTACAAAAAAACCGCTTTATAAATAAAGCGGCTTCTCTTACTTGTCGACAAATCATTCGCTATTCAGACCTGTAGTAGTTCTTCTCCCCACTTTAGCCCTTTGGCTTTGGCATGGTCAAGGGCAGTTTTGCCTTGGGTATCTTTGATAGAAGCATCTGCTCCTTGTTCCAGCAGTAACTGGGCAATGGCTTGCTTATCAAACATACACGCATATATCAAAGCAGTTGCTCCTTGTACATTGCGCACGTTTACATCAGCTCCCAAGGCAATAAGCTGGCTCACCAGTTGCTCATAGCCTTTAAAACAAGCCCCCATCAATGCGGTATTGCCAGAGGCATCTACATCCGAAATGTCAGCGCCTTGCTCAATCAAATAAGCTACTACAGGCAATTGATCATAATAAGCCGCCAAAATCAAAGGAGTAAAACCTTGAGCGTTTTTTTGATTGACAGCATTGGGGTACTTACTCAGGTGTTGCTTAACTGTGCTCAGGTTACCACTGCGTACTGCTTCTATAAATAAGTGATTGTTGTCCATCGTGATATTTGGTGTATATTTAATGATGACTCAGTAATTGCAATAGTCCATAGCACCGACAGGAGCAAGCTTTAAGCAACAAGCTTCAAGTTGCCTCCTGTTCCAGAGACAGCTAACAAAATCATAGTATACTTATTTTCAGTGGTTTATGAATTTGTTAGTTAAAAGCCCCGACAGGGGGCAAGCTAGACCCTGTTCCACAAGTAACTACACTTTTATATCACGTTGATTTTCAGTGACTTATGAAAAGCGTAGTTAAAAGCCCCGACAGGGGGCAAGCTTCAAGCGACAAGTCGCAAGCTAGACCCTGTTCCACAGGTAACTACACTTTTGTATCACGTTGATTTTCAGCAGCTTACAAAAAGCGTAGTTAAAAGCCCCGACAGGGGGCAAGCTTCAAGCGACAAGTCGCAAGCTAGACCCTGTTCCACAGGTAACTACACTTTTGTATCACATTGATTTTCAATAACTTACAAAAAGCGTAGTTAAAAGCCCCGACAGGGGGCAAGCTAGACCCTGTTCCACAAGTAACTACACTTTTATATCACGTTGATTTTCAGTGATTTATGAAAAGCGTAGTTAAAAGTATTTAGTCGATAGTCCATAGCTGATTCGAGTAAATGTTCACCTTATTAAATGCTGTAAACCGAACTTGTGAGCTCAATGAAGTCAATCAGTGTTTTATATTAAGATTGCGTACTCACTTTATTTTCAAAAGTGTTTCGGTTTTATGCCTAAACACCCAGTTAAATAGTTTTTAAATTCATAAATAACTGATAACCGAGCCTCTGGCGAACTCAACAAAGTTAATCAGCAACCAACTTTGACTAAAATCACTGCGGAGTATTGTAATTGAGTAAAACTATAAAAATAACCTTGCCTATTCAGATTTGTTTACCAATGTTGGACTTAGGCAGACAAAATTCAAATAAAAAAAGCAAGTCTGTTAAAAACCTGCCCTCCATAACTATTTCTTTTGGCACAAATAGTATCTTCGCCCTTTGTTGTAGGCGCCTCTTTTCAAGTCATCTTGCCCGTCGTATACTTTAATTACAGTAAAACCTACTTTTTCAAGCGCATCTATAATCTTAAGGTGCGAGTAACAGTATTGGGTTACCCTCCACGACACGCGCCCCCATACCTGCGCCGCTTTTTCTTCTGGAGTTTTAGCAGGTTGTTTTGCCAAAAACATCACAAAATCTATAGCCCCCAAACGCTCTTGAGGATTGTAATTAAAGTTATACAAACAAGAAAAATTGTCGCGCTCTACCCAATTGCGTTGCTTAGAGAATGAATTTTTGTAGTGCTCCTCCAGGCTCATATCAAACACAAAGTAACCTCCTTTTTTGAGCGATGCATACACCTTGCTATACGCCATTACCAACTCTTTCCATTGCAAGATATGGTTCAACCCGTTATTCATACAGATGACAGCGTCAAACTCATCTTTTATATCAAAAAGACGGGCATCGTCTAACATAAAAGGTACTCCGGGAGCGTTTACTCTGGCAAAATTGAGCATGCCTTCTGAAGCATCTAACCCTGTCATTTTGTAACCTCGTTTTTTCAAGGCGTTGGTCACACGTCCACTGCCACACATTAAGTCAAGTATTTTGGCATTGGAATTAATCCGTGGAAAAAGCACCGTATGAAGGCTTTGTATTGCAGTAGTAGCAAATGGCTGTGCCCAATATTCGTTATAAAACCACGAAATGGGTGTATACCTCTGGTAAAGTTCTATTTTGTCTTTATCCTTCTCTTTTTTGTCTTGTGCCTGCACGTTTGTCACAGTAAAAAAAACACCGCTCAACACCAGCAATAATGAGAAAATATATTTCCTATCCATTAGCATCCTATTTGTTTAAGTTTTGGGGTTTGTAAGTAAATATTGAATAACTACCTCAGGGTGCTGCCTAATCAAATACCTTACAAGCGAGGGGTAAATTTACAAAGGTTTTTGAATAGTCGTCAGAAAGTGTTTAGTTTTTTGGCTTGTGCCATACTTCTTAATCCCTTAGCTTTGCGCACTTTTTGGCGCTTGTTCAAAACCTCCTGTAAACGAACGCTTTAAACAAGCGCTGATTCATCTCTAAAAGAGGTGATTTTTAGCGTTGAAATACTGCTCATTTAATTAGCAATATGAGCGTTGTTTTTGTATTTTTGTTATCTATTTTAGCAAAAAGGTCAAATTATTGAGTGTAACCCTATTTCCTCGAAAATTTTTAATTTAAATATATGTCAGATTACTTATTTCGCAATCATAAAAACCAACCCCGAAAAGCCTCTACCACTACCATGAAAGATGCAGTATATGAGCTGTTAAATAATTATAAGATCAAAAACAAGTATGATGAAGCCCACATTATACAAGTATGGGGCGACCTAATGGGCGAAGAGGTAGCCTGCCGAACTGAGTGGGTTTATATAAAAAACCATACAATTTTTATCAAGATTTCTTCTCCACCGCTTCGTACCGAGCTATTGATGCGCAAAACCAATATTTTAGACCGTATTAACCACAACCTAGGCGAAGAAAAACTCCAGGAAATTGTTTTTAGGTAAGCCTTCTTGCCACAAGGCTATTTTAACTTGGTACACTGTACAATTTCCCCCTACAAAATAACCAATAGAGTAAAGCTTTATTTTTAATGATTCCTTACATTTGAACTTTCTCAAATTATTCACTCAATCACCCAAATTATTATGTGGAAGGAAGAAAACAATAAACTGAAAAGAACTTTTGAATTTAAAAACTTTGTAGAAGCTTTTGGCTTTATGTCGAGTGTTGCCTTGATTGCCGAAAAAATGGATCATCACCCTAACTGGTCTAATGTGTATAATAAAGTGGAAATTGAACTTACTACACACGACGCGGGTAATACTGTCACCGATAAAGATAAAAAACTGGCGGCTTTGATTGATGAGTTGGTGTAAAGCCGCACAAACAACATAAAAAAACGGGAGCAGGTCTTTAGACTTACTCCCGTTTTTTTTATGCTTTTAATTTTAGCAAGCTCCTCATTAATCAAACAAATCGGGGCTTTTGGGCTTTTCTACCCGCACCGTGTTACTTTTCGATTTGTTCACCTTTTGTACTGGATGTTTGGTAACAATATTGCCTTGAGCACTTTTGCCCTTTACATCAATCTCGGCAAAGTCGTAGGTAATGAGCTTGTTTTTGGCTTTCGATGCCCTGGTCAATCGCACCGACACCTCCTCGGTTTCGCCTTTGGGGTTTATGCTAAAGTACAACAACTTCGAGCGTGGGGTCCCCTTGGTCACATCATACTCTCGGTCTCTGATAACTGCTTTTACCTGAAAACGTTTTGCCATAGCCCTGCCCGACACCCCATCGCGGTAAATGGCATTGTATACCAGGTTTTTGTCCGACTTGTCGAACACTGCCACGTGGATAATATTTTTGCCAATAAACACCTTGGGAGCAATTTTTACTATTTTGTACTTGCCATCTTCACAAAAAGTAATCACTTCGTCGATGTCTGAACAGTCAACTACATACTCATCTTTTTTGAGTCCATAACCAATAAAACCGTCTTCACGGTTGACATATAGTTTTTGATTATTGATTACCACATCTTTGGCATTGATGTCTTCAAACTCTTGGATAATGGTACGACGCTCACGGTCTTTGCCATACTTTTTCTTCAGCTCTCTGAAATAACGAATGGCATACTTGGTCAGGCTTTTCAAGTTACGCTCTACTTCTGCCAACTCATCGCCCAGGCGCTTCATCAACTCGTCTGCTTTGAAAGAGTCAAATTTAGAAATACGTTTAATTTTTATTTCGGTTAACCTGATCAGGTCTTCTTCTCCTATTTCGCGGTAAAAGTCTTGCTTGAAGGGGTTCAGCCCTTTATCTATGGTTTCGAGCACTGCCTCCCAGGTTTCGCACTCTTCAATATCGCGGTAAATACGATTTTCGATAAATATCTTTTCAAGCGAGCTATACAACATTTTCTCTTGTAGCTCGCTTTTTCTAATGAGCAGCTCCTGCTCTAACAGGTCTTTGGTTTTTTGAGTGTTGATCTTGAGCAACTCTTCTACCTTGATAAAACAAGGCTTGTCGTCGAGAATCACACAGGCATTGGGCGAAATACTCACCTCACAATTGGTAAAGGCATACAAGGCATCTATAGTTTGCTCAGGCTCTACCCCGGTTGACAAGTGCACTTGTATTTCTACATCTTTGGCAGTGTTGTCAATAATTTTTTTCACCTTTATTTTATTGGCATCGTTGGCTTTCTTGATGGACTCTATCAAGTTTTCGGTAGTTACTCCATAAGGCACATTTTTAATAGCCAAAATCTTCCGGCTTACTTGCTCTATGTCTACCCTTACCCTTAGTCTGCCCCCTTTTACCCCATGCCTATAGTTGGTGACGTCCATCGTACCCCCCGTAGCAAAATCAGGATAAATTGTGACCTCATTGCCCCGCAACAATTCTATCGAGGCATCAATCAACTCATTGAAGTTATGCGGCATTACTTTGGTGGCAAGCCCTACTGCAATGCCTTCGGTACCTTGCGCCAACAGCAAAGGAAACTTTACCGGAAGGTTTACAGGTTCTTTTTTTCTACCGTCATAAGAGAGTTGCCATTCGGTGGTTTGGGGGTTAAAGATTACGTCCAGGGCAAACTTAGACAAACGCCCTTCTATATAACGAGGTGCGGCTGCACTATCTCCCGTGTTGATGTCTCCCCAGTTTCCTTGTGTATCTACCAGCAAGTCTTTTTGCCCCATATTTACCAATGCATCCCCAATAGACGCGTCTCCGTGGGGGTGGTACTGCATTGCCTGCCCTATTACATTGGCTACTTTGTTATAGCGCCCATCATCCATCTCTTTCATTGCGTGCAAAATCCGGCGTTGTACCGGTTTCAGTCCATCATATCCCGATGGTACAGCACGCTCAAGAATCACATACGAAGCATAATCCAAAAACCAGTCTTTGTAGACTTCCGAAATTGTAACTTTATTCTCCTGACTAGCCATTTGTTTGATTTTGTTTTTATAGTAACAAGGCAACCATTCCTCTACTCACCACATTGGGTGCCAGTGTATATCAGTCTTTGTATAGTATATATCTCACTGATAGTGTATGGGGTTAGCCCCAAGATTAGTAAAATGTTGTGCCTTGGTTTTAGACTTTAATACAATGCAACTTTGCCAAATAATTGCTATTATTTTTAACAATTGCTTATTTTAATAGCAAAATTTGCTTCAAAAATGGAATAAATTCTATGAAAATGCAAATTAGCGTCTGATGTTTTTTTTACTTTGCCTTGGCCAATTGTGCGACCATGCACCAGTTTGTTTATCCTCAAAAACGGCTAATTATACTTCCTGTGCTTACTTTTGCTCAGCCACATGGCAAGCTTTCGCTCGATAGGGTTGAGCGATATAGCCAATATAATATTCATAAACAACTTAAACACGGGCACTCCTCCCGAAAACTCGTCTACTGACGGCTCCAGTGACAATACAATGAACTCAAACACTGTGATAATGGTCACAAAAGTAAGTATGTAAGAGTAGCGTTCAAATTTTTGGAATCGACTGGAAGCTGCCGATGCAAACACCAGGCTCAACAACACCAATACCTCTATCAGGTAAAACCACCAGGTTTTCCAGAAGGGTGGAATAATTTTCACCTTCACTTCTTTAATGCGGCTTTCTTCGCCCAGCCCATTGCGTGCCCTTACCTCTATAGTATGCTTGCCTCTTGGCAACATATTAAAAGTTAACAAGGGCGAACTTTGCCATTTACTCCAGCCTTTTTTACCGCCTTTCATTCTATATTGATACTCTACCGAGGTTTCGTTGAGATAATAAGGCACTTTTAAACGTATGTTTACTCCATAGGCTTTGGTTCCCTGGTGTACCCGTATTTTGTCAAAGGGCAAATCCTTGTTCTGATGGTCAAACACCCGGTTTACCAACACATTGAGCCGCTTGCCTCTAAGGGTATACGAGAGCCCTAGTTTATGCAAACCGTTGTCGTGAATCACCCAAAGAAAACCTTGCTTGTCTTGGTAAATGTCTGATATTTTGGTGAATAATGACAAATATTGAGTGGTTTTTAAACTTTGCATGTCTACCCAACGCCCCCTAAAGTTAGTCCAGATGTGCTTGTCTTGGTGCTGAATGGTTTGATAAGGTAAATTGAGCATTTTGAGCAGCCGATCACGTTCAAACTGTTTTTTGGTTACATTAAAACGATATACTCCATCAGACAAAAACAACACAGGTTTGTTTTGCAAGTTTGCCACCTGTACATTTTCAAGGTAATATTGAGGCAGCTCAAACACTTGATGACGCTGGTAGTGGTTGTCTGCACTTAGTTGTACTTTGGCAGCTTTGTTTTCGCTGCCCAACCACAAGTTATTCTTAATTTTGGCTACCGAATATACAGGTAACTTTAGTTGGGAAAAACGATCGTGTACCACCCAGGCGCTGGCCTTGTTTTGCAAGCTTATCAGCCCCTTACTGGTGGCCACCAACAGTAGCTCGTCTTGATACAAAAGATGGTGTACATACACCTTGGGCAACACTAACTTTACCCGTTTGTTTTGGTAGCTATACAAACCATTATTACTGGCAATAAGCAATTGGTTGGGCAGGGCAAGCAGTTGGGTGACTTTGCCATCAAACCCGGCAACTTTTTGATAAAAATAAGGGAAAGACCGCAAGTTGTAAAGGCGCTTTTGCAACAGCTCTTTGGTTACCTGCGAGGTGGCTGTTTTTACCTGTCGCTGGGGCACCTTTCGGTAAATCACTCTTTTCTTTTTCTTTCTGCCAAACGCCTTATTGATTAAGTTGCCCACTACTGTACCTCCGCCTACCTCGGTCACTATTTTGGTCACTACCGGTTTTTTTTTCTCTACTTTCTCGTGGGTAATATGTTTGATAAGCTCCGCATAAGTTTCGGTTTTGTGCAAGTAAAAGACCCCCTCGTTGGTAGCTACGTATACTTTGTCTTGCCAATGAGTTACGGCAGTCATACTACCCAGCAAACCGGGGTAATGCCCAAAACCCTTGACTGGCACATTAAGCGCTGCTCTCGAAATACCCAGCGAATGGGCTATCCACAGTCCCAGTTGCTGATCTACTCCTATGGCTAGTATTTCGTCGTCAGGCAGCCCTGTCTGGTCGTTAATCACAAACAAAGTTTTGCCTGTATTGGCTTCTACTACCAGCACGCCCGCATCAAGGGTACCCAGTGCCAGGTATTTTTCCCCAATGGCGTTGCCTGTGGTGAGGGTGTGTTCGTGAAGGTATTTTTGGTCTTGCAAGACCAGCTTTTGCCACAGCGTACCGTCATAACGATACACGAAGTTGTCGCTTGCCGTAAAAAAAGGCAGGTATTTAGAGGCAAAAGCAGACGTAATTTGTATGTCTTTAAACTTGGCACCTTTAGATCCTTTCAAGGTAGGGGTCAGTTTTTTGCCCCCAAGCTGATGGAGTCCTTCGCCTGCAATGTTTACAAAAACTTTGTTTTGAAACGTGACCAATCCCTGGTAAGGCTTTTGGGGCTGGCTTTGCCAAAACCGAGTAACCTTTAACTTCTTCTTGTCTACTTCTACCAGTAATTTTTTGCTCAAAAAGTATATATGTTGGTTGGTTTTGCCTATCGAATAAAAATTGCCTGGACGCTTGGGCAGTTTCTTGTGGGTAGTAGTGAGCGAGGCATATACAAGCTGTCCGGTAGGGTTGCGCTTTAGGTAGCCAAAGCTCATCCGCCCAGCGGTAAATACAGTAGCCGAATCGGTCAGTAAATCATATACGGTGGCTTTCACATCTATGCGTTGCCATTGGTGCCCGTTATAGTGTACTACTCCTTGAGCATTGGCTATGAGCATATCGCCTTGCAAGGTTTGCACAATGGCTTTGTTTTGGGTAGTAAGGTTAGCTATAGGGTTGCCATAATGCTCAACAAATACGGCTCCTTTTTGGGCGTGTGCCTGTGGCAATAAGACTATAAGTAATGCTACTACTATCCATAAAGTCTTTAGTTTCATATTTTTTTGTTGATTGTGTCAGCAAATCTGGTACTCTTAGAAACCTCAACAGGGGCAAGTCCTTAGGTGCCGATGTGTATCGGTGCTTTAAGCGACAAGTCGCAAGTCCTGTTTAACTACGTTGAACTCATCATAGTAAGCTATAGATTCGATTCACAAGTAACTACATTTTTTCTATCACGTTGACTTTTAGCAATTTATACAAACCGTAGTTAAAAGCAGCGTCAAGGGTTGGGCATACACATCAATTATTGATACATAAAATCACCATTGGGCTTTATATAGCGTAGGTTTTCAGGTATTGGTTTTGGTGCAATATTTACACCAGAACAAAAACCATCCGCATTGGCTACATTTCTTCGTTTTTTTCTATACATTGCCAGTAGCCAAACCCCTACAGCACCTGCATTTGGTCATATTTTCTGCCAATGGTTGCCTTTTATAAACTCAACCTTGCATTTGGTGCATCAAAATACAGGCTTTATAAATTTTTATAACCTTTTGGGGTAGCTTTTCCGTTCTTTATAATCAGTACCCAAAATAAGGAAAAGTTTTTAATTATATCAACACCTATTACCAACCTACAATTATCTACTGTACAGGAACTTATACCCTACACACAGGTAAAACATTCGGAGTTTGATAATTATTTGTTAATGTCATTGTTAACCTTTCTACTATTAAAAGTACTAATTTACACAACCTAATATTAGAGTCTATAAAACCTACTATTTAAAAACTCACAAATACCTAATAATGTAATCTTAACAATTACTAAACTATGTAAACAAAATTACAACCTAATGTGTGTTGGCAACTCCAACACAACAAACCCCACAAGCACTGTTTGTGGGGTTTGTTTTTTTGTGCCATTATGTATGATGAGTAACCATTTTCACTTTTGTTATGGTACTTCATCCAATAATCCGCAAGGATATTCAAGTACCTATGCGGCAATTTGACCTTCTTTATGTTTAGTAAAACTACAAAAAGAACCTAACTGTAGACCTGCATACCGCACCCTAGAAAAATAAACCTGGTACAACATGGGCAAGCTATTGCGGCAAAAATTGTATGAACATGGTAAGCTGACTTCAGATAAAAAATACTAAAGCAAACTCCCTTTCATTGGGGAGTTTTGGCTTGAGGTGAGGCTGTGTTTCTGCTAACACCAAACAAAGGATTTTCCCACCCAACTACTATCAGATACACAAGGCAAACAAAGTGGTTGAGCGTGTAATGGCTTTTATATATCGATTTCTTTTTCTGCTGTTTGTTGGGCATTTCGTTGCTTTTCCCATTGAGAAACCTTTTTCTTTTTTATTTTTGTGAAAAATCATCTTAAAAAATTAACAATGTCAGAACAAACAGAAAACTTTATTCCTTATGTGCGCGACACTTACAGCGAGGAAGAAATGAAAGTACGTAGTCAGTCGTTTTATGAATTTATGGACAAACGACGCACCGTTCGGGAGTTTTCAGACAAGCCTGTACCGCGTGAAGTAATCGATCACATTATTATGACCGCTTCTACGGCTCCTTCGGGTGCCCACAAACAACCCTGGACTTTTTGTGTGGTGTCGAACCCTGAAGTAAAAAAGAAAATACGGGAAGCCGCCGAAGCAGAGGAAGAGGTAAACTACAATGGGCGTATGTCGGACGAATGGCTCAAAGACCTGGAGCCTTTTGCTACCAACGAGCACAAACCTTTTTTAGAAATTGCTCCCTACCTGATTGTAGTGTTTAAGCGGGTGTTTGAAACCGAAGAAGAGCACAAGAAAAAAAACAACTACTATGTAAATGAGTCGGTAGGCCTGGCGGGTGGTTTTTTGCTGGCGGCCATTCATCATGCGGGATTGGTTGCCTTGACCCATACTCCCAGTCCGATGAACTTTTTATCTAACTTACTCGACCGCCCGGCAAACGAACGTGCTTTTTTGTTGATTCCGGTGGGCTACCCAGCAGACAATCCTACTGTGCCCGACCTTACCCGCAAGGGCAAGGAAGATGTCATTGTATATTATGATTGAAAACGAAATCATTTGAAGAATTGACAAGCCATATTTCTATCGAGAAATATGGCTTGTTGGTTTATATGCTTGCTAACAATATCAATACTCTGCAGTGATTTTAGTCAAAGTTGGTTGCTGGTCATCAGTTATTTATGAATTTAAAAACTATTTAATTGGGTGTTTAGGCATAAAACCGACACACTTTTGAAAATAAAGCGAGTACGCAATCTTAATATAAAATACTGGTTTACAGCATTTAATAAGGTGAACATTTACTCGAATCAGCTATCAACTATAAACCGTGGGCTGTTGCCCAAAGGCGCATCAAGGAATGAACAGGAGGATTTTATAACATCAATTACCGCTGTTTTTCACCAAATGTTAACCTGTGAGGTTTTGAGTTATAAAAAAATCCCGCCTATTTTGGGAGTTGTATTTAGTGTATATTACAAATTGCCCCAAATCATGAGACATCAACAACTCTTTACCCTCCTTTTTTTTGTTTTGCTTCCCTGGGCGGGCATTGCTCAGTTTACCGACGATTTTACAGATGGAAACTTCACTGCTGACCCCGTGTGGTCGGGCAATACCTCTATTTTTACTGTAGTAGGTGGTGAGCTCAGAAACAACGATGCAGGGGCGGGCACCAGTTATTTGTCTACTCCTTCTACAGCTACCAACGAGTGGGTTTTTCGGGTAAGAATGACCTATAACCCCAGTGGCTCTAACTACAGCAGGGTATACTTGATGAGCGACAACGCAGACCTAAGCGCTGCTGTACTTAAGGGCTATTATGTAGAATTTGGGCGTAGTGGTGACGACATAGACTTGGTGAAACAAAACGATGCTACCCGTACTGTAATCATTGCTGGATCGGGTGGGGTAATGAATGCTTCATCTAACAATATAGGGGTAAGGGTTACCAGATCGGCATCAGGCAACTGGACGTTGAAGGCTGACTTAACAGGAGACACCGACTTTTCAACCAATATAGGTTCTGTTACTGACAACGATTTTACTGCCTCTACTCACTTTGGGGTATATTGTGTATATACCAGTACTCGAAAAGATAAAATATTTTTTGATAATATTGCCGTATCGCAACCACCCCAAATAAACACCACAAGTGCTACTTCGGTTACCCAGCTAGACGTTACTTTTAACGAAGAGGTAGACCAAACCACTGCCGAAACAGCCAGCAACTATAGTGTAAACAACGGGGTAGGCAATGCAACTACGGCTATCCTGGATGGTACCAATAAGGCATTGGTACACCTTACTTTTAGCAACAGTTTTGCGACAAGCAATACCTTGACAGTAAATAATGTAGCTGACCTTTTTGGTAATGCCATTACTACTGCCCAAACCAGTAACTTTACCATAGACATTGCCCCACCTACTATAGCCAGTGTACAGGTGCTTTCGGCCACTACCGTAGAGGTTACTTTTAACGAAAATGTAGACCAAACTACCGCCGAAACCCTGACCAACTATAGCATAGACAATGGCATAGGCAACCCCGCTACAGCTACGCTGGACGGTACCAACAAAGCATTGGCACACCTCACTTTGGGCAGCCCTTTGATCGACTTAACCAATTATACCCTCACTATTGAAAATGTAAAAGACCTGGCAAACAATGCCATCACCAGCGCCAGTCAGGGTTTTCAATACCTGGCGCCCTATACCCCCAGCCAGAGAGACATCGTAATCAATGAGATTTTTGCCGACCCCAGCCCACAGGTAGGCTTGCCAGAGGTAGAGTTTGTAGAACTGTTTAATGCTACCAATCGGCCTATAGACATTAGCGGGTGGAAACTGGACGGGGTAAATACCAGTGGTTTTCCGACATTTGTACTTAAGTCAGGCGAGTTTGTAGTCTTGACCAGTCCGGGCAACGAGGGTTTGTTTTCGGGCAATGTATTGTCGTGGGGAGGGTCGGGCACACTTACCAACGGTGGCGAGGTGCTTACGTTGACCAATGCCAGCGACCAGGTGGTAGACCGGGTAAACTACAGCGATGAGTGGTACAACGACAACAACAAAAGCAACGGAGGCTATAGCCTGGAACAAATGAATCCTACTACCCGGTGTACAGGCACCAACAACTGGACGGCTTCGAGCAGTGCTTCGGGGGGTACTCCAGGGGCGCAAAACTCAGTTTTCGACACTACACCAGACCAAAAAGCACCTACGATTAACCTTACTTCTTTGAAAAATGATTCCACGCTGGCCATTCAATTTAGCGAGCCTATGGACAGTGTAAAACTAAAAACTGCGCTTCACTATAGTTTCGACAATGGCTTAACGGTCAAGTCTGTAACAGCAATAGCTCCAGCTTATACAGTAGTAGAGGTACAGTTTAGCGGAAGCTTGCAAACAGGGGTGGCTTATACTATTACTACTGCCAACCTGACCGATTGCATTGGCAATGCCCTGAGTGGAACAACGGCAAGGTTTGGCAAAGGTTCAACGCCTACTTACCACGAGCTTGTCATCACGGAACTCATGGCTGACCCCTCTCCTACCATTGGCTTGCCCGAAAGAGAGTTTGTTGAAATACTCAACCGATCGGGCAAGGTAATCGAACTTAAGGGGGTATTATTGACAGATGGCTCTGACACAGCCATTGTTGCCAATCAAACCCCTGTATTTCCAGGCGAATATTTGATATTGACTACCAGTTCGGCGGTAGATGATTTGAGTTTTTTTGGCAGGGTTTTGGGCATCAGCAATTTTCCTTCACTGGCCAACAGCGGCGAGTTGCTGGTTTTGCGCAATGCGGCTGGTCAGCTATTACACAGTGTGCATTACCGGGATAGTTGGTACCAGGACGACACGAAAGAAGATGGAGGCTATACCCTGGAAATGATAGATACAGGCAACCCTTGCGGTGAGCTCGACAACTGGAAGGCTGCCACAGCAACTGTTGGTGGAACCCCTGGCAAAGTTAACTCGGTAAAAGCTGCCAATCCCGACCAAAACGCTCCCCAAATACTGAAGGCAGAGGCTTTTATAAAAGATACCATCACGGTGACATTTAACGAAAAAATGGACAGCACGAGCCTTGCCAGTGCTACTTATGCCTTGAACAATGGGGCAAGTGTAGCAGGGGTAGAAATAATAAGCCCGGAGTTTAAACAAGTAAAACTCAAGGTAGCCACTGACCTACAGCTAAAAACGGTGTATACCCTGATAATAAACAATGCACTGGACTGCAGTGGCAATACTATAGCCAGTAAAAACAGTACTACTTTTGCCGTTACCGAACAAGGCGATGCGACCGACATTGTGCTCAATGAGGTATTGTTTAACCCACGAACCGGAGGAGTAGATTTTGTGGAGATTTATAATGTCTCTGATAAGTTTATCAACCTTAAGGATTGGAAACTTGCCAATGTTGACAGTGATGGTAATGTTGCCAACCAAAAGGCAATGACCACCGAAAACAATGTATTGCCCCCTCAACATTACCGCATATTGACTACCGACAAAGCCAATATTCAGAGCAATTACCCTAAAGCGCCTGATTCTACTTTTTTGGTGATGCCTACGCTACCCGGCTATAACGACGATGAGGGTTCGGTAATTTTGATCAACAATGAAGATAAACTCATGCAACGGTTTGATTATAAAGACGATTTTCACTTCTCTTTGATAGACGATAAAAATGGGGTTTCGCTCGAACGAATACGCTTTACTGCCTTGACCAATACACCCAATAGTTGGCACTCGGCGGCAAGTAGCGAAGGTTTTGCTACGCCTGGCTATCGAAATTCACAAACTCGTACAGATGGAGTGGGAGACCCTGTTTCGTTAGATTTTTCGGCCATTACCCCCAATGGCGATGGTGACCGCGATTTTACCACGATTAACTATAAGTTTGCCCAAAGTGGCATTACAATTAGCTTGACTGTGTTTGACAAGTACGGGCGCAAAATAAAAACGCTGGCGCAAAACGACTTGGCAGCTACTGAAGGGTTTTATACCTGGGATGGCACCAACGATGCCGGGCAAAAGGCGGGCATGGGGTATTATATTATTTATATAGAAACTTTTTCGCTTAATGGAGAGAAAAATCGATACAAAAAACCGATCGTGGTAGGCGCGAGGTTTTAGAACCTGAAGTCAAGATGACTTACTGGTTGGTCAAAACCTTTGCACATAGTTGAACCAAGAAAAACCTGCCCATGCTCCAGCAAATAAGCAAGGGCAGGTAAAACAACTATCGGTTTTTCAGATACAATAAATAGAGTTTTTTCTCCAGACGAAAGGCTTCTTTCTCCCAGGCTCTTGTGTGGTAAGCCTTTTTGGCAATTGCTCGATACGAGTGATTTTTCCATCGATACCCGGTTTTTCCTGCCAACTGCAATTCACCACGCCTAAACTGTTTTACGTGAATCATTTCGTGGGCAATGGTCAAACCTTGTTCTTTTGGCGAAAGCCTTGCATTAATTCTGATAATAGCTTGTTTTACCCCCCATTTTTTATGTTCAACATATTGAGTATACCCCTTGAGCGGTCGGGGCAAGCTGTTAGAGTACTCTACCAACAAGTGTAAACTGTCTAACTGCCAATAGTCTAAATAATAGTCTACCATCGCCTTTATTTTCTGGGGCTGGCTGGTTCCTCTGATGGTTACTTGGTTGGTGTGATGAGTAGTAGAAGTGGTAAATGGTATTTGCCCCCAGGCAAGCCCTCCGAGCAAGCCAATAATTTTTAAAATAATCATGGTTATATGGTTTCATAAGGTATATGTTAGGGTACACGCATATAAAACCAGTGATTTTCAAAGAGAGGACAAAGGGAGAGTAACGGCAGCTGTTGGGTAGTTTTTAGCCGTTGTTTGTTACTTATAGATTTCACGAAAAAAAGTCATTCAGTTTTTGAAACACCTCTTCTTTGTAGGTGCGTCCAATATGCATTTCGGTGTTTGCCAACACTATACTAGTGGTGTTAAACGCCTTGATGTGGTGCAGGTTAACAATAAATGAACGATGTACCCGTAGAAAATAAGTTGGCGGCAAAGCAGCTTCTACCTGAGTAAGGCTTTGGTAAGATACCAGGTTTTGTCCAGGGGTATGTACAATTACATAATCTTTCACGCTTTCGATATAATGGATATCTTCCAACCTGACTACGTGCTGTTTTTTGTCTGACTTAATCAACAAAGTGTCATCAGTAACATTAGGAGAGGTTACTGCTACTCCGGGGGAGTCACTTAAGGCAAGGTTGAGTTTTTGAATTGCCAAAAAAAAACGCTCAAACGAAATGGGCTTCACCAAATAATCTACTGCGTTTACCTCATAGCTCTCTACGGCAAAATCGCGGTAAGCAGTGGTAAAAATAATTTTTGGGGGGCGTTGCAAACTTTTGGCAAAAGCCATTCCCGTAAGACGAGGCATTTGTATGTCTAAAAATATCACCTCTATAGGCTGAGTAGCTACATAGGTAAGGGCTTTGGTAGCCGAACGACAAGACGCTACCAGCTCCAGCGAGTCTATGTCTTGGATATATTTCTCTAATACTCTGATAGCCAGTGGTTCATCGTCTACAATCAGGCATTTTGTTTTCATATCAGGCATTAGTTTTATGACTCAAATCTATTTCCATACGTACCCAATAGCTGGTGGGCGAAGGCTTGGTTGTCAATGTATGCCGGTTTGGGTATAATAGTTCCAGACGACGCCGTACATTGTGCAAGCCTATACCTGAGTTATGGACTGTTTCGGTATGAGTGGCTTCGCTTGGAGGAGCGACAATACTGTTTTCTACTTCAAAAATAAGCTGAGTATTTGCATACCTCAACTGCATACTAATGTTTACTGGGTCGTCGCCATTGCCTACACTATGTTTAAAGGCGTTTTCTACCAGTGGAAGAAGCAACATTGGCGGAATATGCACTTCATCAAATGTACCATGAGTAGTAAAAACAGCCGTGAGTTCATCACCAAAACGCAGTTTTTCAAGCTCGATAAATCCCTTCAGGTATTTGATATCTTTTTCTAAAGGCACCATTTCCTGGTTGGTTTCATACAGCATATAACTGAGTAAATCGGAGATTTTAAGCACCACATCTTTGGCTTTGTCTGACTGCCACAAAATAAGGGAGTATAGGTTGTTGAGCGAATTGAACAGAAAATGAGGGTTGATTTGGCTTTTCAAAAACTTAAGCTCGTTTTCGAGGCGTTCTTGCTTGAGTTGTTGGTTGATTTGTTGATTCTGATAGCTACTTTTCAAGATTTTAATTAAACTGGTGTACCCTACTACTACTGCTATGTTGGTGACCATGCTAAAAATTTTATGTACAGAATATAACGATAACTCAAACTTTGTATAAATACCAGCCCGCATCATTTGTCTTACTACTTCGGTTTGTATCACCCCTGCCACCAACAAAGTACCCAGCAAGCTTACCCCATAAGCAAAGTTACGTTTTTTTTTGAGCAAGTAGGGCATCCACACATATAGGTTCAGGTATACGGCAAAGGCTTTGGCGAATAACTCAAAAAACTGCACAAAATGCGTATAATCATACACATCAATGTATAAACCTACCCTGTATATATAATATACCAGCCAAAACAAAAGGTGGGTATACAAACGGTTGTTTACATTGAGGACAAAAGACAAGGGTTTATTCATATAAATAGTTACAAATATACTTCAATCATTGGTAGTAAAATACAGTGATTAAAGATAATCAAGTATTAATCAAAGGGTGCTTCAGTCAATCAATATACTCATAAAAACGGTGGTAGTTTGGATTTACTCGCTGAAGGGTGGGTTTTTACCTGAGAAGGGGAGTGTTTGGGGAGTGTTTGGAAAGTTTGTTTCAACACTACTTAGCCCGCTGTTTGAACTATAGTTTATATTATTATCTGGTATCTCGCCTAATTATTAGTTGTTTTCCTTATTTTTGACTTAAGTATGGGGGAAGTTAAAGTACATTAGCTAACACATGCCTTTAATAAATAATAATAACCAACGCATAAACAGCGTTTGATAAGTAAGATTGCTCAAGTTTTTCAACTTTTTTTTAACACAACCTATCTGGTTTTTTGTAGTTCAGAGGACAAATAATCAGCATAATAAAAATTGCTTGTAATAGGCTTGATCTACGTTTTATTTGTTTTATGTTTTAGACAACAACGGGACTAATCATTGATTAGTCCCGTTTTTTTTGCTAAGTAATTAGGTAAACCTAAACTTTCAAAGTACCCTCCTTTTTAAATGCTTGGGCTTTATAAGGAAGTCCTCTTTCTTAGTCTTACTGGCACTTTTATTTACCTTTACGCAAATAAATACGACCATTGACTGTAGAGAGCACGGTAGACGCAGCACCGTCGCCTAATGTAAGTTTTACACGTTGGTTATACCTATTTCCTCCTATTCTACGCATGCCATTTTTAGTTTTTTGAGGCACCTCAAAATGGCTATAAATTCGTCCGTTGACTGTAGACATTTTCACTTGTGTGTTGGCACTGGCAGGTACTGTTAAATCAATTTTCCCGTTTACGGTGTTAAACTTCAGCGCTTGGCTAGGTTGTATGCTTTGCGCTGTCATATTGATACTGCCATTTACAGTATTTATTTTAAGATTGCCCGTCAAACTTTCAAGATTTATTTTATTATTAATAGTTTTGACCCTCAACGCGGCATTTCGGGGCATCATTATCTCATGGGTGATTTTGTAGCAAGTATAAAAACGTTCCCCGTTTACACTTGAGCTATAGTTGTGGTAGTTGTCGCTGCAGTCTTCTTTTTTACCTTTTTTCAAAAGGTCGTAATCTAACTTCGACTTTATAACAATTTCATCTCCTAGTTTCTCATAAGACATACTTAAGGCTTTATTGAGTTTGCCTCCGTTGATCTCTACCGAAGTTTTTACATATACCTCGTTTTTGTTCCACCCTTTTACCGTAATGCTGTTGCCCAGCGATAAGTGAAGATATACCGAGCGGGCGCCATCAAAGGCCATCTTTTTTTCTTTTACTTCTTGTGCTTGTGCCTGACACACCAAGGCTAAAATTCCTAAAATAATAACTGTTTTTACTTTATACATGGGTGTATATGGTTTTGATAAATCAATGATTGTATAAAGAGAGACGAATCAAACCTCCATACATTACAGCCAAGAACATTTTTTTAAAAGAAGTGTGGATTATCAAGCGTTTTTGCCCCATTATAGCATGCGCTCAAGTTGAATAAGCGCAGTACCCCACGAGTCGTCCAACACTGATTGAACTTCAGCATCAAACAGTTCGCACATAAATTCGTCAAAATGCTTGCGGGTACGTACCCACTCCAGCTTGTTCATATCAAACAAGTCTAGCTGATTGGTGCTTTTGTCCCAAATCAGGGGGAACTCTTGGGTGTTTTCAGCCACTACCAAGTGTATTTCAGCAAAAATTGGAGGGAGGTTGTTGGGGTAAATGTCTTTGAGTGACATTTGCCAAAAAGAGTTTTTTTGAGGAAGTTCATACAATTGAAACCAGATAAGATCGCCCAGCATACCTCCATCACACAACTCGTAAAAGGTAATAATATCATCAGAATGGGGCAGTTCAGCAGGAAAAGAGGGGTTAGTAGAGGGGGTGTACACCTCATACCCCATCAAAGGAAAGTCTTCTTTGGGTCTTTTTTTATCTGCCATTACCTGTAGAGCTTTTTTCCAGTCAGCCATAATGCATACTAATTAGGTTATGAAGGTATTCCTTGGTTTGTGACCACACAAATAAGTTACTTTTTCAGGAATAAACCAACGAACACGATTTTATTTGTCAACATTGAATAACCAAGCTTTTGCATCTTCTGCTTTGTCAAAATACTTGGTAATATTTTCGCTTTCCTTGTCTTCCTCTAATGCCTGCTCAAGCGAAAACTGAGTAGAAAAATCCCGACTATTTACAACGGCAACTTTGAGTATATTGTATTTTTCAAAAATATATACTGATACATTTTTACTTGACCACTCCTGCAATTCGGGCGACATGGTGTCTAACCTTTCGGTAAGATTGATCAAAATAAAGTTTAACTGCTCATAGTTTTTCAACACCTTATCACGATCTGCCTGCATGAGCGCTTTGTACTCGTGCTCTTCCATATATTCGCTTGCTTTGTGCCAAACAAGTTCATACAACTTCAGTTCTTCGTCATAAAACGAAGAAAAATACTTATTGCTTTCATCCGATAGTTGAACAGTAGACATGAGTTATCATATTAAGTGTTTGCTATATAACTTAAATAATATAAAGCACTGGTTGGTAAATGATGTTGTCGCCTGATAAGCTTTTAGCAAGTACACATTGGCAGGGGTGTAGTTTGTTTTGTCAAACGTGTGATTGAAAAATAAAACTTTCACCTCTATAAGTTAATAGCAGAAATGGATAAAAGCAACATGAGCTTGATGAAATTTAACAAAAACTGTAGTGGAGGAATGGACAAAAATTATTTTTCCCTGATAAGTCAGAGCTGTAAGTAGTTTACAGATGATCTTTCCTCCCTATGCATCATTATTTTTCTAAGGAATAGTACCAAAATAAATTTACATTTTTAACGTCATCTTTCGCTGACAGAATTCGTTAAAAAAACTTGCCGTAGCGCTGCTATGACGCCGTCCCGCAGGGCTGGCTCAACATCCACTGGATATTGCCCTGCCTCTCCTGCCAACAAAATATTTTGGCGTTACTATAGAACTTTATTTTTACACCATTCCTAAGGCTGTCTCACAATTCAAACATTGCCGAACTTTGAGAAAATTTATACCTGCCAGTATTTTAAAACCAGACAGGTATGCCCTTACCCTACCTCAGATCACTTACGTTCTTGCCCACTACAGCTCCCAAAGCCTGTCTAAAGCCTGAGTAACGCTGGCAAAATCAAAGCTTTGAACGATATGCTGCATTTTTTGCTGTACCTGTTGGTTGCCAGGGTTGCCAATGCTGCCTATATGGGTATGGGCAATGCTTTGGTCAGGGTCAAAGTTACCTGCGTCTATTGCCAACCCTACGTTTTTATAGGCCTCACGAAAAGGGGTACCTGCTAACACTTGTTTGTTTACTTCTTCTACGCTGAACAAATACTTGTACTTTTCACTTTTGAGAATATCCTCTTTGATTTGAATATGTTGAAACATATAGGTAGCGATTTGCAAACAAGCCTTAAGGTCAGCAAAAGCAGGCAAGAAGTTTTCTTTGATCAACTGCAAGTCGCGGTGATAGCCTGAAGGCAAGTTGGCGGTAATCATCAATATCTCATTGGAGAGTGCCTGTAGCTTATTGCCTTTGGCACGAATGAGTTCAAACACGTCTGGGTTTTTTTTGTGAGGCATAATGCTCGACCCGGTGGTGAGGTGATCGGGAAAAGTAATAAAACCAAAATTTTGGTTCATGTATAGGCATACATCCATTGCCATTTTTGCCAACGAACCCCCAATGGCTCCCAAAGCAAACGCCACATTTTTTTCTACCTTGCCCCTGCCCATTTGCGCATATACCACGTTGTAGTTGAGCCGCTCAAAACCCAACAAGTCAGTCGTCATTTGGCGGTCAAGCGGAAACGAAGAACCATAACCCGCCGCCGAGCCCAAAGGGTTTTGGTTGGCAATGCGGTAAACTGCCTGTAGCAACAACAAGTCGTCGGTCAGGCTTTCGGCGTAAGCCCCAAACCACAACCCAAACGATGAGGGCATGGCTACTTGCAAGTGGGTGTAGCCAGGCAACAAGGTATTTTTATGTTGGTCGCTTAGCTGCATCAATTGTTCAAACAAAGCAGTAGTAAGTTGCACAACTTCTTTGATCTCGTGCCGCATATACAGCTTCAGGTCAAGCAATACCTGGTCGTTGCGTGAGCGTCCACTGTGAATTTTCTTACCTACATCGCCCAGTTTTTGGGTAAGCATCATCTCTACCTGTGAGTGTACATCTTCAATGCCTGCCTCAATAATAAAGTTACCCGATTGTGCTGCCTGATAAATATCTGCCAAAGCCACCACAAGTTGGGTAAGCTCTGTTGTATCGAGCAAACCTATGCTTTCGAGCATTCGAATGTGTGCCACTGAGCCCAGCACATCAAAAGGTGCCAGCCACACATCCAGTTCACGGTCTTTGCCTACCGTAAAGTTTTCTATCAATTGGGTTGCCTCAGTGTGGCTATTGGTACCTTTATCCCAGAGTTTTGCCATAGTTTTATTTTAGTTAATAGTTTTTAGCTGCGCTTTGCATCTGTTTGAGAATTACGAATTTGAGAATTACGAATTACGAATTGGGCGAAGCCATTCGTAATTTAGCCCAGAGTCAATTTGAGAATTACGAATTACGAACCGACCGTAGGGAGCTCTGCGTAAGCTAATTACGAATTGGGCGAAGCCACTCATAATTTAGTCCGGAGTCAGTTTAAGAATTACGAATTACGAATTGGGCGAAGCCACTCATAATTTAGTCCGGAGTCAGTTTAAGAATTACGAATTTGAGAATTACGAATTACGAATTACGAATTGGGCGAAGCCACTCATAATTTAGTCCGGAGTCAGTTTAATAATTACGAATTTGAGAATTACGAATTACGAATTACGAATTGGGCGAAGCCACTCATAATTTAGTCCGGAGTCAGTAGACACTAGTTTTTAGCGTCCATT
The DNA here is from genome assembly GCF_000169175.1 of Microscilla marina ATCC 23134. Taxonomy (NCBI): domain Bacteria; kingdom Pseudomonadati; phylum Bacteroidota; class Cytophagia; order Cytophagales; family Microscillaceae; genus Microscilla; species Microscilla marina. The sequence goes on along the minus strand of NZ_AAWS01000057.1, from coordinate 31,221 downwards.
CGTAATTGAAGCATTCGTAATTCGTAATTAAAAAGCTTTGCGTCCATTCGTAATTCGTAATTGATCCATTCGTAATTGTTCAACTCGTAATTAATTAAAAATTTCCAGCCCTTCCAACAACTGGCAATACGTGTCAATGCCTTGTTCTATTTCTTTGCGTAAAATGTATTCGTTGGCAGTATGCGAGCGAGCCGAATCGCCTACCCCTATTTTGATGGTAGTAAAAGGCAACAATGCCTGATCGGACAAGGTAGGCGAACCATAACAAGACAACCCCAGGGCTTTGCCTTTTTGCACAATAGGATGGTCTACCGAAATACCTGACGAATTGAGCCGCAACGAACGTGGGGTGAGGGTGCTTTGGGTATGTTGTTGCAATACATCTACTACCTCTTGGTTACTGTAGCATTCCTGAGTACGTACATCAATTACAAACTTGCAGCTATCAGGCACTACATTGTGCTGATAACCCGCTTCTATTTGGGTAACAGTCGCTTTTACTGCCCCCAACCACTCCGATTTTTTAGGGAAGGCATAGTTTTGTATCCATTGAATGTCTTGCAAGGCTTTATAGATGGCATTTTCGCCCTCGTTTCTGGCGGCGTGTCCGGCTTTGCCTTTGGCTTCGCCGTCTATCACTACCAAACCTTTTTCGGCTATAGCCATTTGCATTTGGGTAGGTTCGCCCACCACGCCTAGGTTTATAGTACCCAATTGCTCCAAAATGCTGGCAATGCCATTTTTACCCGAAATTTCTTCTTCGGCAGTAGCCGCATAAATCAAATTATAGCTTCGATGAGGCAAGGCATTGAGGTATACAAATGTTGCCAACAATGACACCAACGAAGCCCCGGCATCGTTGCTGCCCAAGCCAAAAATAGTTCCGTTTTCCTCATTGGGTTCGTGCGGATTGCGTTGCCAGCCTTGCACGGGTTTTACCGTATCGTGATGCGAATTGAGCAATACTACAGGCTTGCCTGCCTCAAACTGGCTCGACTTTACCCATACATTGTTGCCTGCCCGCTGGGGTGGCAATCCCCGTTGCCGGATAAAGTGCTCTATGACAGTCGCGGTTTTGTCTTCTTCACGACTAAACGAAGGGGTGGCAATGAGCGCTTTTAATAAGTTGATGTAGGGTTCTTTGTTGAACATTGTTTGTAGTGAGTCAATTATGAATGGTTTAATTACGAATTTGAGAATTACGAATTACGAATGATTGAGCTGACCAGAGGGAGCTCTGCGTAAGCTAATTACGAGTGTACAAAATCTTACGTATAGCTGATAGTCAGAAGTTTACAAGGCTTCGTACAGTCCTAATTACGAATAAAAAAGCCATTACAATACTAACCTGGTACCCGCAAAAGCATCTGCCCCTAGCGCGGTAGTAGTACCAATAATTACTTCTTGTGCTCCCTGACGCAAGGCTGCAAAGCCATTGTCTAATTTAGGGAGCATGCCATCGGTAATCACCCCTGACTGTTGATAGGTTTGGTAAAGCTGCGTCGAGAGGTGCTCAATCACTGAATTGTCATCCTGCGCATTGGCAAGCACCCCAGGCTTTTCGAAACAATACCACAAACGTACTTGATACAAACTGCTCAGTGCTGTTGCCAATACTGAGGCCATCGTGTCGGCGTTGGTATTATACAAATTTCCTTGCTTGTCGTGGGTCAATGGGGCTATTACCGGAACAATGCCTTGGGACAACAAACCTTTGAGCACTTCGGTATTTACTTCTTTTACATCCCCCACCCAACCATAATCAATGGTTTTGATGGGGCGTTTTTCGGCAAGAATGATGTTAGCATCGGCACCCGTAAACCCCGCAGCATTGCATTGTTTAGCCTGAAGTTTAGCTACCACCCTTTTGTTTACCAAACCACCGTATACCATCACCACTACCTCTAGCATTTCGGTAGAGGTCAGCCGTCTGCCATCTACCATTTGAGTTTCTACGCCTAGCCTTTTGGCAGTTTGAGTAGCTACTTTGCCCCCGCCATGCACCAATATTTTATGGCCGTTTATTTGGGCAAAATGAAGAATTAAGGCATCAAGTTGAGTAGGCTCATCTAATATACCTCCACCTACTTTTACTATAGTGAGTTTTTCCATGAGTCTATTTACAAAATCAATGATTGGGCAAGGTCGCTGGGTTCGTCTTGGGTTTGCAAGTATTTGAGCAACTCTATCAATACAGTTTGCGCAGCAGTTTCGCGGTTGCCTGCTTGCTCTATCACAATTGATTGGGCACTGTCCAGCACCGCATCATCTATGACCAGGTTGCGACGTACTGGCAAACAATGCATCAATTTGGCACGGTTGGTCAAAGCCATCTTTTCTTGAGTTATTTTCCAGTCGGGCGCTTGTATTACTTGTCCATAGTTACTAAAAGACGACCAATTTTTTATGTACACAAAATCTGCCCCTTTCAATGCTTTTTTCTGGTCGTACTCTATGGTTACACCTTGGGTAAACTCAGGCGAAAGCTCAGCTCCTGTGGGGTGGGTCAGCATTACCTCATAGTCCATTAGTGCCGTCCACTCTAAAAACGAGTTGGCTACAGCCTGAGGCAATGCCTTGATGTGGGGCGCCCAGCTTAATACTACTTTGGGTCTTCCACTAAGCTTGGCTTTTGCCCGGTGGTACTCTATAGTCAACAAGTCGGTCAATGACTGCAGGGGGTGCCTTATTTCAGACTCCAGGCTCACTACTGGAACGCCCGCATACTGCCTGAACTGATGAATAACTTTTTCTTCGTAATCGGCTTGAGCATCTTGCAAACGGGCAAAAGTACGCAACCCCACAATGTCGCAATACTGTCCTATCACAGCGGCAGCCTCTTTTACGTGCTCAGCGTTACCACCGTTCATTACTATTCCTTCTTCGGTTTCAAGCTGCCAGCCATCTTTATCAAAATTCATCACCATTACCGACATTCCTAAGTTTTGGGCAGCTTTTTGGGTACTTAAGCGAGTGCGTAGGCTTGGGTTGAAAAATAACAAACCTAAAGTTTTATAACGCCCCAATTGATCGTAGCGGCGTGGATTTCGTTTTACATCCAAGGCTTTTTGCACCAATTGAGGGACACTGTCTGTGTCAGCAGAGGTAATGAAATGTTTCATGTGTTTTGTTGAACTTTTGTATTTTTGCGGCGTACTGCTATACGCTAAAATTTGTTGGTATATTAAAAAAATACCCCCTGGATTTGACCTGGATAGTCAAATAAGGGGGAAGCTTATCAATACAGGAATGAAGCTAGGAGAAAAACCTGAAAAAACAAAAGTTTGGAGCAATAAGTAACGGCAGGCTGGGAGTACTGGTATATATCAGTGTAATGAGCGATCAGCTACCATATTTTGTGAATGATTCTTAATGTTCTAATCGTTTTTAGCCTTTTTTAAGTAAAACCAAACTTTAGATTGTCATGCAAATCTGGAACTTACCTCATATTTTCGAGAAATACGATCAAAAAATATACTCACAAATAGGCATACACCTGATTTTGTATAAAAGCCCACAAGAAGCAGACAAAGCCAATGTTCAGCTCAACAGCAACTTGTTGGTATTGCTACTACAGGGACATAAAGAAGTGTATGCACCCCAGCAAAAAATACAGTTAAAGGCTGGTGAAGGTTTCTTTATTCGCAAGGGACAATACCTTATGTCTGAGAAGTTTGCCCAAACGGCTCAGTATTACTCTAGTCTGATGGTGTTTTTTAACGATGACATTGCCCAACAGTTATCTGCTCCTTTACTGGGTCACTCCTCCCCTACTGCTTCGGCTTCTCTTTCGCTGTTTAAGTTGGCCACTTCAGATCACACCCAAGTGTTTAGCCACTCGCTTACCAACTATTTTGGGGCTGACTTACCCCCCAACTTTGACGATATGCTTAAAATTAAGCTACAGGAGTTGTTTTGGATATTGAGCCAGGGAGCGAAAGGAAGCTCCTTTAAAGCTTTCTTGAAAAGCCTGCAAAACGATCAGGCTATATCGCTTACTCAGTTGATGGAGCAACACTACCGCGAACCTATGCCGCTGGAACAATTGGCGTTTTTGGGTGGGTATAGTTTGTCTACTTTCAAACGCAAATTCAAGGAAGTATTTCAACAGTCGCCTTCGCGTTGGATACAAAGCCGACGTTTGCAAGAGGCTCGTTTCTTGTTGACCAGTACTCAAAAAAACATTACTGAGGTAGGATATGAGGTAGGGTTCGAAAACATTTCGCACTTTATTCAAGTCTTCAAAACAGCTTTTGGGGCTACCCCAGGCGATTTTAGGGGGACAAGCCAACATTGAGCTAAATTTGATATTCTTTGAACTTTTGAGCATACTCTCCTTGGTTTATATTATTGACCTTTGCAATACAATATATTTTTCTACACACAATAATATTTATATTTATGAAAAAGCACCTGGTGTTTACTTGTATTGCACTTTTACTCATTGGTCATTTGGCTCATGCTCAAGGTACTTTCACTTTGCAAAGTACCAACACAGGCGGACAAGCCACCAACACCCATGTATTTGACGGCTTTGGTTGCAAGGGTAAAAACGAATCGCCTCAATTAAATTGGACAAACGCTCCAACAGGTACTCAAAGTTTTGCCATTACTATGTACGACCCTGATGCCCCTACAGGCAGCGGTTGGTGGCATTGGGTCATATTTGACTTACCTGCCAACACCCACACTCTGCCTGCCAACGCAGGAAACCTTGCCCTAAAACTTGCTCCTGCCGAATCTGTACAAAGCATTACTGATTTTGGTAAAACGGGGTATGGCGGCCCTTGTCCTCCTAAGGGTCATGGGGTACACCAATATATAATTACAGTATATGCACTTAAGACCAAAAAATTAGGGCTTGATAAACACGCCAGCCCCGCTATGGTAGGGTATTATCTCAATGCCAATTTATTACAAAAGGCATCTTTGGTAATGTATTATCAGCGGTAAATAAGTAGTCTTCGGAACTCATAGCTTATTCACTGAAAATATTTTTATCAGTAAACCAAACAACAATACTTAAAAATTATGAACACTGAACAAATCATTAATTACCTGGAAAGTGCCCAAAAACAGTTTGAATACTACAAGTTATTGGGTGAAAAAACAATGGCACAACTTTCTGACGAGGAGCTATTTTGGCAAGCCAACGAGTCAAGCAATTCGGTGGCAATCATTGGAAAACATTTGTGGGGCAATATGCGTTCTCGCTGGTCTGATTTTCTGACATCGGATGGAGAAAAAGAGTGGCGTAACCGAGATGCGGAGTTTGAGGCTGATATTAAAAACCGAGAAGAATTGATGCAAAAATGGGAAGAAGGTTGGCAAACGGTTTTTGAGGCACTTGCCAGCATTACTGTCGATAACTTTGACACTACAGTATATATCCGCAATATGGGGCATACCATTACTGAGGCTGTCAATCGCCAAATGGCACACTATGCTTACCACATAGGGCAGCTTGTATTTTTAGGCAAATTGCTCAAAGGCAAGCAGTGGCAAAGTTTGTCTATTGCCAAGGGTAAATCTCAAGTGTATAATCAAGAAAAGTTTGCGAAACCCAAACACCGCGAACACTTCACCCAAGCGTTTCTGAAGGAGAAGGGCAAATAAACTCCAGGTAATAGATTAGAAATATGACCACCTACAGCCTGATGCCTACCCATAAAATATCGTCGCGTTGGACAGTATACTGCATATGGAGATCGAGCGTGGTTTCTATGCGTTGTTTTTGGGTAGCCAAAGGTTGGCTTACAATGGCATGTAGCAAATCGTGCAGGCGGCGACTACCAAACTTTTTTCGGGCAGCATCGTTTTGATCTTGCAAACCGTCAGAGCCTGCATACAACACACTGCCACTGGGCAAAACCACCTCTTGCAAGGTAAACTGCTCTATGTCGTTTCGTATGCCTCCCACAGACTTACGGTTACCCTTCAACAGTTGGATACCAGGTTGGTTGGCATCTTTGTAATAAAGTGGATTTCTCGCCCCCGAAAACATTACTTTAGTATGATGATTTGTCTGAGGTGTAAGGCTAAAAACCACGGCATCCATTCCACCACTGCGCTGTTCTGCTCCTTGTTGGCGTAGGGCTATATTCATCAAAAAATGGAGTTGGTTTAATATTTCGGCGGGCTGGGTAATGTTTTCCTGAAATATAATTTTGTCTAGTAAGTTAACACCAATCAGACTCATAAAAGCCCCTGGCACTCCGTGTCCGGTACAGTCTGCCACTACCACTATAGTTTGTCCTGGCAATTGTTTTACCCAGTAAAAGTCACCCGATACTACATCTTTGGGGCGATAAATCACAAAGTAATCTGAAAAAATCTGTCGCAACTCTCTGGCAACGGGCAATACAGCGTGTTGAATAGTTTGGGCAGCTCGTATACTGTTGTCTATACGTTCTTTGTTTTGTCTCAGGTCTTTGTGCTGGGTTTCTATGTAGTCGCGTTGCGCAATAATTTCGTCGCGGCTTTGGTGCAGTTCTTCATTCAGCATCACCAACTCATTTTTCTTTTGCTGCAAGTCATTTTTTTGGGTAGTGAGTTGGCTGTTGAGCTTTTTTTGTACCTGACGACTACGAAATATAAAGACACTCACCACTAATACCGTAAACAAAACCCCCAAAACACTGAACAAATACAGCCTTTGGTGTGCCAGCCTTCTTTCATTTTCTATCTTAAGGCGCGCATCTTTGGCTTGCTGTTTTACCTGAATCAATTCCTGTTTTTTCTGAAAGTCATAATTCATTTCCAGTCGGGTTACTTCTTTAGTACGCGACTCGTTAAACAAAGAATCGCTGACCCTTAAGTAAATACTTTGATAATGAAAAGCCTCTTTATATTGCTGTAGTGCACTATAGCTCTTATACAGAGTTTCACTGGCATCTTTTACCACAATCAACTCCTTACTTTGGCGCCCGGCAACAAAAACTTCCTTGCCTATCTGGACAGCAGCTAGGTAGTTTTTTTTGGTGTAGTATGCCAAAGCCAAACTATTGAGCGCCATATTTTGGGTATGCCGATGCTTCATTTGTTTGCTCAACCCTGATGCTTGTTTTTGGTAATAAATGGCAGAATCTACTTTATTTCGTGTATACATCAAGTTGCCCACATGATGGTAAGTGAGGGCGATGAGTTGGTAGAATTGATATTCTTTGCCCATTGCCAACGCTTTTCTGTAATAAGCCATCGCCTGCTTATAGTCTTTGAGGTGGGTGTACACCTTGCCCATGTTGGTGTAAGTACTAACCAAAGCCCCATGGTCTTTCATTCTTTTTTTTATTTTCGCCGATTTTTTGAGGTATTCAAGCGCCTTGGGATAGTTTTTAAGCTCCAGATAAATGTTACCCATGTTATTACTAGACGAAGATACCAGCTTACTATTACCTACCTTATCTTGTATGGCCATACTTTTTTGGTAGTATTCCAATGCCACCAAAAAGTCTCCCCTTACCTTATTGATTACCCCCAGGTTGTTATAAATTTTCGACATACCCAAACTATCGCCCATTGCCCGAAACATAGCCAGCGCCTTATGATAATGTAAGGTAGCCTTCTTATGATCTCCTCCAAAATGATAAGCAGCTCCTACCCTATTTTCAGCGTTTGCTATGTCACTTTTCAACCCTAGTTTGATAGCAATTCTGAGGGCTTGGTGCCCTAATTCTTGGGCAGTATCAGGTGCTATTCGCCAAAAAGACCGACAAAGTTCATTTAAAACCTGTATTCGTTGGGTATCGCTTTTGGCTTGTTGCAACAACTTCTTGAGGCTATCTATTTTTGCGTTTTGCGCATACACTGCCTGGCAAGTAATAAGGATTAAAAAAAATGTAACACAGCGTTTATACATATTTATTTGAAAGCTATTTTATAGCATTTATTACACTTTTACCCCCACCCACAAAATATCATCGCGCTGGACAGTATATTGCATATGGAGATCAAGCGTGGTTTCTATGCGTTGTTTTTGGGTAGCCAAAGGTTGGCTTACAATGGCCTGTAGCAAATCGTGCAGGCGGCGACTACCAAACTTTTTTCGGGCGGCATCGTTTTGGTCTTGCAAACCGTCAGAGCCTGCATACAACACACTGCCACGAGGCAAAACTACCTCTTGTAAGATAAACTGCTCTATGTCGTTTCGTATGCCTCCTACAGACTTACGGTTACCCTTCAACAGTTGGATATCAGGTTGGTTGGCATCTTTGTAATAAAGTGGATTTCTCGCCCCCGAAAACATTACTTTAGTATGATGATTTGTCTGAGGTGTAAGGCTAAAAACCACGGCATCCATTCCACCACTGCGCTGTTCTGCTCCTTGTTGGCGTAGGGCTATATTCATCAAAAAATGGAGTTGGTTTAATATTTCGGCAGGCTGGATAATGTTTTCCTGAAATATAATTTTGTCTAGTAAGTTAACACCAATCAAACTCATAAAAGCCCCAGGCACTCCGTGTCCGGTACAGTCTGCCACTACCACTATAGTTTGTCCTGACAATTGTTTTACCCAGTAAAAGTCACCTGACACCACGTCTTTGGGGCGATCAATCACAAAGTAATCTGCAAAAATCTGTCGCAACTCTCTGGCAACGGGTAATACAGCGTGTTGAATAGTTTGGGCAGCTCGTATACTGCTGTCTATACGTTCTTTGTTTTGTCTCAGGTCTTTGTGTTGGGTTTCTATGTAGTCGCGTTGCGCAATAATTTCGTCGCGGCTTTGGTGCAGTTCTTCATTCAACATCACCAATTCGTTTTTCTTTTGCTGCAAGTCATTTTTTTGGGTGGTGAGTTGGCTGTTGAGCTTTTTTTGTACCTGACGGCTTCGAAATATAAAGACACTCACCACTAATACCGTAAACAAAACCCCCAAAACACTGAATAAATACAACCTTTGTTGTGCCAGCCTTCTCTCATTTTCTACCTTAAGGCGCGCATCTTTGGCTTGCTGTTTTACCTGAATCAACTCCTGTTTTTTCTGAAAATCATAATTCATTTCCAGCCGGGTTACTTCTTTAGTACGCGACTCATTAAACAAAGAATCGCTGACCCTTACAAAAATGTTTTGATAATGAAAAGCTTCTTTATATTGCTGTAGTGCACTATAGCTCTTATACAAAGTTTCACTAGCATCTTTTACCACAATCAACTCCTTGCTTTGGCGCCCGGCAACAAAAGCTTCCTTGCCTACCTGAATAGCAGTCAAGTAGTTTTTTTTGGTGTAGTATGCCAAAGCCAAACTATTGAGTACCATATTTTGGGCATACTGATACTTCGCTTGCGTACTCAACTCTAACGCTCGTTTTTGGTAATAAATGGCAGAATCTACTTTATGTCGCATATACATCAAATCGCCCATGTGATGGTAAGTAAGAGCAATGAGTTGATAGTGCTGGTGCTCTTTGCCTATCACCAACGCTTTTCTATAATAAACCATCGCCTGTTTGTAGTCTTTGAGGCGGGTGTACGCCTTACCCATATTGGTATAAGTACTAACTAACCCCGCATAATTTTTTATGCTTCTTTTTATTTCTGCCGATTTTTTCAGGTACTCAAGCGCCTTGGGATAGTTCTTAAGCTCCAGATAAATGTTACCCATATTGTTACTAGATGAAGATACCAACTTGCGATTGCCCATCTTCTCTTGTATCACCATACTTTTTTGGTGATACCCTAACGCCGCTAGAAAGTCTCCCCTTACCTTATTGATTATCCCCAGGTTATTATAAATTTTCGACATACCCAGGCTATCGTTCATTGCCCGAAATATAGCCAGTGCTTTCTGGTAGTGTAAAATAGCGTGTTTATGGTTTCCTCCAAAATGATAGGCCGTCCCTACCCTGTTTTCAGCGTTTGCTATGCCACTTTTCAACCCTATTTTGGTGGCAATCCTGAGCGCCTGATACCCTAATTTTTGGGCAGTATCAGGTGCTATTCGCCAAAAAGACCGACAAAGTTCATTTAAAACCTGTATTCGTTGGGTATCGCTTTTGGCTTGTTGCAACAACTTCTTGAGGCTATCTATTTTTGCGTTTTGCGCATACACTGCCTGGCAAGTAATAAGGATTAAAAAAAATGTAACACAGCGTTTATACATATTTATTTGAAAGCTATTTTATAGCATTTATTACACTTTTACCCCCACCCACAAAATATCATCGCGTTGTACTGTCCCTTGCATATGGTCTTGTAGTTCACTCTCCAGTAGTTCTCTTTGCTCGTTCATTGGCTTGGTTACTATTATATTGAGTAACTTAAGTAAACGTTTACTACCAAATTTTTTACGCACAACATTGTTCTGGTCTTGCAAACCGTCTGAGCCCGCATACAATACACTGCCTTGGGGCAAAGTCAGCTCTTGTGCCGTAAACTGCTCAGCGTCGTTGCGCATGCCTCCTATAGACTTTCGGTCACCCTTGAGCAACTGAACACCAGGTTGGTAGGCTACTTTATAATAAAGTGGATTTCTCGCCCCCGAAAATATTACTTTGGTATGATGATCGGTTTGTGGAGCAAGGCTAAAAATTACCGCATCCATCCCTCCTTGACGCCTTTCTGAGTCTTGTTGACGTAAGGCTACGTTCATCAAAAAGTGGAGACGGTCTAATATTTTGGCTGGCTGGCTAATGTTTTCCTGAAATATGATTTTATCTAGCAAATTGACCCCAATCAAGCTCATAAAAGCCCCTGGTACTCCGTGTCCGGTGCAGTCTGCCACTACTACTATAGTTTGCTCTGACAATTGTTTTACCCAGTAAAAGTCACCACTTACCACATCTTTAGGCCGATAAAGCACAAAGTAATCGGTAAACAACTCTTGTAACTCTTTGGCAAAAGGCAACACCGCTTGTTGAATAGTTTGCGCAGCCCGTATGCTGCTATCTATCCGTTCTTTATTCATAGTAAGGTCTTTATGTTGGGTTTCTATATAGTCGCGTTGTGCTATAATTTCATCACGACTTTGATGCAGTTCTTCATTCAGCGTTACCAGCTCGTTTCTCTTTTGTTGCAAGTCATTTTTTTGGATGGTGAGTTGGCTATTGAGCTTTTTTTGTACCTGACGACTCCGAAACACAAAGAAACTGAACAATACCACTGTAAACAAAATGCCTAAAACACTAAACAAATATAACCTTTGTTGCGCCAGCCTTTTTTCATTTTCTATTTTTAACCGTTCTTCTTTAGCTTTCTGCTTTGCTTTAATCAAGGCTTGTTTTTTGTCAAAGGTATAGTTCAACTCCAAACGGGTGATATCTTTAGTCCGCGACTCGTTAAATAGCGTATCTTTTGCCATTACATACTCTCGGTGGTATTTAAAAGCCCGTTCATAGTTTTTAAGTTTTTCATGACTTTGATACAATACCTGGTTGGCGTCTCGGACAAAGTCCGTTACCTTCATCTTTTTGGCTATACCTACCGCTTTTTTCCCTGCTTCTATTGCTTGGTTGTACTCCCCTTTTCGGTAATATACATTTGCCAGACCAATCAATGCCATTGTTTGATAACGGGTAGCCTTTGCCTCGATGGCCTTGTCTAATCCTCTTTGATGGTATATCAACGCTGAGTCTAATCGGTTCAAGTGCATCAGTGCATTGCCTACATTGCTGTAATAAGGGGCAATACGTAAGTTGGAGGTATTGTAAAGGTGTAGTGCTTTTTTGTAATAGCTTAGGGCTAGTTCGTATTCTTTTTTTAGCTCATATACCCGCCCCATATTATTATAGGCTGTAGCAACACCTTTGGCACTACCTAATACCTTCTTAAGCTCTAATGACTTTTGGTAGTTTTCAAGGGCTTTGTCGTATTCTTTCTGGTGAAGAGCTATGGTGCCTATGTTATTGTAAGAAAAAGACATCAAACGGGTGTCTTTGAGCTTTTCTTGAATAGACAAAGCTTTTTGGTAATACTCCAGGGCTTTGATGTTGTTACCTTGTCGTCGCTGTATTATACCCAGGTTGTTGTAAATAGAAGAAATACCTCGCAGGCTCTGGACAGATTGAAATATTTTCAAGGCTTTTTGGTAATGCTCAATTGCTTTAGGGTAATTGCCTTTGAAGTAGTAAGAAATGCCAATGTTGTTGGTTGCTTCTCCAATGCCTCGCTTAAAATTTATTTTTTGCGCCAGTTGACGGGCAGCTTCTCCGAGATTCTTTAGGGTATCAGACGATATTCGAATATGCGCTTTCCCTAAAGCAATCAACAGGTTTACCCGCTGGGTATCGGGTTTGCTGGCAGCCAACAAACTTCTCAAACTGTCGATTTTAGCATTTTGCGCCTGTAATGTCAGACAAACTCCCAAACAACAAATAATCAATAAACTCTTATTCATTTAAGTTTTATTTATGGCATATATAGTTCGCGTTTACATAGCAAGCATTTTTCATCTTATAATACAACTTTCTCCATCAATATAAAAGCCAAATCTTTGTATATTGTATTATAATTTAAAGAGTAATCAACCTTACTGCTCAAAAACACTACTTTATGTGCAATATCAATGATGGTTTTAGGCTGTGTACGTGCCAAACTGACAAAAATCAACCGCTCTCTCCCTCAGCAATAAGCTGGATACTTCAACGTTGCAATTCGGTGTTGCCCCTACTTCACCGCAGAGGCAGGGCGGTAATGCCGCGTTACAACACTCAAGAACAACAACTGCAAACCCTGATACTTAACCACCTCAATGCAGGCAGTTGCTTTGACTTTGACTATGCGCCGCAAGTAGATGATTACTTACGGATAAAGGGAAAAGTGTCTGACAATACGCCTGAAAAATGGTTTGGCTACCGCTACAGCAGCAAAAACCAATGGCACATAGACTCAAGTGATTCGTTGGCTGGCTGGAAAACTCAGCTGGAAGAATTAGAAAAGGGCAAGATTATTTAAAAACAGTAGATAGGAGTATGATTTTAGAAACGGCACCATTACCCCCCATGTTTAGCCCCTATGTAGAAACGATATTTCACTTCAGGGAGTTCACCCCTGACCACTCTATTGAACGGGTAATACCCACTGGGCATGTGTTTATTATTTTTGAATTAGACGGTTTCGAGCGACACACTTTTGACAACGAAACTTTACAGGTCAACGCTTGTTTTAGTCAAGCCTGGCTGTCAGGTATGCACCGCCATTATATATCTATTTCGGCACACCAACGCTCTGCCATGCTCGTTGTTCAGTTTAAACCTGCCGGAGCTTACCCTTTTTTGCATTTTCCTCTTCACAAAGTCACCGGGAGGATAGTTGACGCCACCGAACTATGGGGCAATGAACTTACCCAGTTGCGGCAGCAGTTACTTGACCAATCGACTTCTTCTGCCTTGTTTGAGCCTATATATGACTGGCTCAGGCAAAAGTTTGACCCACGAAAACTGGCACCACTCGAACTATACAATGTATTGCATGCTTTAGACAAAGCTCCCATGGCCAATCACCGGCAAGCAGTAGAAACATATCCTAACACCCAAAAACATTTGATCGACCAGTTTAAAAAATATGTAGGGCTTACCCCCAAATATTATCATAGGATTCTTAGGTTTCAGGAAATTTTGAAGCGTATTCAACACCAGGAAAAAATCACCTGGACTGACATCACTTATCACTGTGGCTATGCCGATCAATCGCACTTTATCAAAGAATTCAAACATTTTTCGGGCTTTAACCCCAGCGAGTTTATCCTCAAAGACCATAACCAACAAGGAGGTAATTTTTTTCCGTTGGATTAGTCAAGGTTTTTTAGGCTCTTTGGCGTGTGTTGCTGGGTAGGCAACTATTGCCTATTTTAAACACTTCTTAATTTAAATCTTCCATCACATCTACCACCTCTCCCTTGTCAATGGTAAAAATACGTTTCTCTACATCTATATGCTCAAAAACCGCTTGAGTACGTTCAGGACGAGCATCGGTGATAAAAATTTGTCCAAAAGCATGGGCTGCTACCTTGCGCATGAGCTTGTCCATCCGCTTATCGTCTAATTTGTCAAAAATATCGTCCAGCAAAAGAATGGGCTTCATAAACGTGTAGTTTTTTATAATATCAAAATGGGCGAGTTTAAGCGCAATTACATAAGACTTTTGCTGCCCTTGCGAACCAAATTTGCGCAACAGGTGATCATCTATCAAAAAGTCATAATCATCTTTATGTATGCCACGTGTAGTGCGCTGCAAACGCAAGTCATCGGGCAACGCCTGGCGAAAGTCGTCAGCATAGTGCTCTTCTAAAAACTGTGATTGATATACCAACTCCGTTATTTCCTTGTTTTCGGTCAGTTCTTGGTAGTGTTCACGAAATATAGGCGCAAACTCTGTGATAAACTCCTGCCGTTTATCACATACAGCTTTGCCTAGGGCAATCAACTTGTGGTTATAAGTATCAATCAGGCTACGGTCTACAAAATTGCGCTCAGCAAATTGCTTCAGCAAACTATTGCGTTGCTTAAGGTGGTGAGTATATTGAATCAGGTTGATCAGGTAATTTTTGTCGAGCTGTGAAATAATGCTGTCAAAAAACTTGCGCCTTAGTTCGCTTCCTTCTGTAATGGTGTCAGTGTCGTTGGGAGCAATCAACACCACCGGAAACCGTCCAATGTGATCGCTTATTTTATCATACTGCTTTTGGTTTACCTTAAACACCTTTGCTTGCCCCTTTTTATACCCACAAGTTACCTCATAGTCCAGGTCTTTAGCCTGAAAAACCCCCTTGACCATAAAAAAGTCCTCTTTGTGCAACACATGTTGGGTATTGCCGCCACCAAAAGCTCCTTTACTCATTGATAAATAGTGAATAGCGTCCAACAAGTTGGTTTTGCCGCTGCCATTGTCACCTACAATGCAATTGACCGATGAAGAAAAGTCAAGGTCAAGCATTTCGTAATTCTTAAAATTGAGCAAATTGATTTTTTCTAAAAACATGGTGTAAACTAATGGGTTTAATTTGGGTAAGAGCAGCATCAAAGGTATATGACCAATACACAACACAAAACCAGCAGTTGATCGCTACTGCCCAGATTCAAAGTTACAATATTGTAGTTATTTACAGTAAGTTAGGTCAAAATCCTTCCCTTTGGTATTTTTTCATAGATCAACAATGCAAAACATTTTACAAATTTTATTACTTTCGCAAGCAATCAACAAACATTTGGATAAACAAAAACACCTCAATCATCCAAGCATTCTAAAAATTGATAAATTTATGGCAACTACCAAAGATAAAAAAACCGCATCGGCACGAAAGGGCAAGAAAAGCGCAAAAGACAAATTTGACAAGGAAACCTACATGTACTGGTACCGTAGTATGCAGTTGATCCGTAAGTTTGAAGCCAAGTGTGGTCAAGTATATGGTCGCCAAAAAATCAAGGGCTTTTTACACTTATATATTGGTCAGGAAGCTTGTGCTTCGGGTGCTGTAAGTGCTTTACAAAAAGGAGATAAATACATTACGGCTTACCGCGATCACGGGCATCCGCTGGCTTTGGGTACCGATCCCAAGGCAGTAATGGCAGAATTGTATGGCAAGGCTACGGGTATCTCTAAAGGTAAAGGAGGTTCTATGCACTTGTTCGACAAAGAACATGGCTTTATGGGAGGACACGGTATAGTAGGTGGACAAATACCTTTGGGGGCAGGCATTGCCTTTGCCGAGAAGTATAACAAAACTGGCAAAGTATGCATGTGTTATATGGGCGATGGTGCCGTACGCCAAGGCGCTTTTCATGAAGCATTGAATATGGCCATGACCTGGAAGTTACCCGTGATATTTGTCATAGAAAACAACGGGTATGCCATGGGTACCTCGGTGCAACGTACCTCTAATGTAACCGAGCTATACCAATTGGGCGAAAGCTATGACATACCTTCTGAGCCAGTAGACGCTATGCAAGTAGAAGAAGTACACCTTTCGGTAGAAAAAGCTGCCGAGCGTGCCCGCGCTGGCGAAGGTCCTACCTTGCTTGAGTTCCGTACTTACCGCTTTAAAGGACACTCTATGTCTGATCCGGCAAAATACCGAACTAAAGAAGAAGAAAACGAATATAAAAACCAAGACCCTATCGAGCAAGTACGCGAAAGTATTCTGAAGGGCAAGTTTGCCACCGAAGATGACCTAGCAGAGATAGATAAGGAGATCAAAAAGACAGTAGAAGAGGCAGTTAAGTTTGCCGACGAGTCTCCTTACCCTGATCCTTCTGAGGCATTCAAAGATGTATATGCTCAAGAGGACTATCCTTATATTATGGACTAAAGTTCCAAAGCATTATTATACACCTGGGCAGGTTTCTTTGGTAACATCGAAGCCTACCTTTTTTAGGAACGTGATCGCCCCGTAAACGGGATTTCGGGCATAGCCCTCAACAATAACCCCGATAAGAAATCGGGACTTTGAAGCTGTCCGGTTTAGAACATATTAGCTTCGCAGAGCTTGAACTTCGTTCTGCGGTTCTCTTTCCTGACTTTCGTTACTTTTATTGTCCGTGGTACCGTCCCACGGTCTGGCTCAACATCCCCCGGATGTTGCCTTGCCCGCAAACCGATAGCTGCAGCCCTGCTGCGCTGAGCTCTGCCAAAGGCTAAAAGCGCCTCAGTCAGCCTTGAGTTTATGACCTCAATCTCGACACTTATTTTGAACATGTTCCTTATGAAAAAAGCCCCCCCTCTAAACCCTCACTCCTATCAACAGTATATCGTCTCGTTGCTCAGTCCCTTCCATAAATATTTGCAGTGTTTCCTCTAAATCCTGTTTTTGTTGGGCAAGCGATAAATGGCTTACTTTAAGTAAAGCATTGTGTACATTGGCTGCACCAAACCTCTTACGAACCACGTTGTTTTGGTCGGTAAAACCATCAGTGCTTAGGTAAAACAAGGTATTAGGATCACATATAATCGTATGGGCTTCTATAGTTCTTTTGTTTTGGTAAATCACCCCAATAGATACCGAACTACCTTTGATTGTGTCTAAGGTGGCACTGCCAGGTTTTATATACCATAAAGGACGTTTGGCACCCGCAAAAATCACCTTTGTCTGTTGGTTGTCTAGAGCTTCCAGGGCAATAAAAACAGCATCCATGCCATTTCTGCGTCCAGTTTCATCTTGCTTGAGCGTATATCTTATTTCTATACGCAACTGCTCTAGTATATCGGCAGGGTTGTCTGTTTTTTGGGTATTCACAATTTCGTTGAGCATCGTAAAACCAATCATACTCATAAATGCTCCTGGCACCCCATGCCCGGTACAATCTATCACCCCCAATATTTTTTTATTGCCTACATTGCCCAGCCAATAAAAATCGCCCGATACCACATCTTTGGGTTTATACAAGATAAAGTAATTGTGTTGAAAAGCGTCTTGCATCTTGCTTTCAAAAGGTAATATAGCTTCCTGAATAGTTTTAGCAGCTTTGATGCTTTGATTGATATGGTAATTTTTTTCTGTCAATAGTTTATTTTGTGATTCAATGGCTTGATGTTGGGCCGTAATTTCTTCACGCTGTTGTAAAAGCTCTTCATTTTGGATTTGAATTTCTTCTTTTTGCTCTACTACCTCTTTAGTACGCAGTACCACCGTTTCTTCTAATACTCTTTTTTGTCGTTTAATGGCATTGATCCGGTATAGATAAAAGCCCACCACTAAAAATATGGTAAAAGAAATCCACCCTAATTTGAACCACCAGGTTTGCCACCAGGCAGGTAAAATCACCAGCTCTACGCGCAAGCCTTGGGTGTTCCATACACCATCATAGTTGCTGGCTTGCACCCTAAAGTGATAGGTGCCAGGAGAAATGCCAGTGTAGGTTACAAAGTTACGCTTGCCCAGGTTTCGCCACTTTTTGTCATACCCATGTAGTTTCACCTTGTATTGGTTACGGTCTGAACTGGCATAACTCAATGCGGCAAACTCAAACGAAAATACGGTGGCTTGTTCATAAGTAAGCACTATTTTTTTTGTGTAATTGGCAGTGTTCTTTAGTGGAGCGTCTTTCGACGGAATCACTGATTCATTTGCCAATTGAAAGTCGGTGAGCCTGACCGTTGGAATATAGTCATTGGGTTTAACCTCAGCAGGTATAAAGGCTGCCACACCATTTTGCCCACCAAAAAACATTTCATCTGTGGTTGGGTCATGAAAAAAAGAACCTTCGCCAAAGTCATCGTTAGGCAAACCATCTTTAGGAGTGTAATTGGTGAATTTTTCGGTCACAGGGTCAAACTTAGCAATGCCATTTTCGGTAGAAATCCACAATTTATTTTGTTTATCTTCCAGTATGTTGTACAGCATATTGGTAGGCAAACCGTCTTTTTGGGTATAATAGTGCAGGCGAAACTGCCCGGTTTTGTCATAGACTACTTTGGCAAGCCCATCGCCATAAGTAGTAATCCAGAGTTGCCCAGAGCGTGCTTTAAAAATTTGCAAAGGTCGGTTCTTTTTTAATCCCACTGTATTGACAGAGTCGTATCGGTGGGCTTCTACTACTTGTTGTTTTTTAGGGTCGTACAACACAATGGCAGTACGCCCACTGATCCAAAATATACCTTGCTTATCTTCTACTATAGAGCTCGCCCAGCCATTGCCAAAGTATTTGGAGCGAGCCTGACTAAACTTTTTGGCACGAATATCCAGTTTATAAATCCTCCCCCCTAATGTAGTCATCCATAAGGCGTTTTTTTTATCCGCCATCAAGCAGTATACACTGGTTGCCCGACTGTACTTTTTTTCTATGAAAAAACGTTCAAACGTTTGATTTACCTCATTATATTTATTCAACCCACCCTTAGTAACTACCCATACTGAACCATCTTGTGCCTGCACAATGCGCTTTGTTTGGGAATGGATCAGTGATTGGGGGTTGGCTGGCTCGTGCTTAAAGTTAGTAATTTCCCCTGTGCTTCTATTAAGATGAAAAAGTCCATTTTTTGCCGAATTGAGCCACAAACGATCACCTTTGTCTTGAAAAATACCCCATAC
This sequence comes from Microscilla marina ATCC 23134, assembly GCF_000169175.1. Lineage (NCBI taxonomy): Bacteria > Pseudomonadati > Bacteroidota > Cytophagia > Cytophagales > Microscillaceae > Microscilla > Microscilla marina. The sequence goes on along the minus strand of NZ_AAWS01000057.1, from coordinate 12,263 downwards.
CATATTCTCTTTCAAAGGGCTTTGGGTATAGTGAGAAATATTATAGGTGCTAAACTTAGTACTTTTGCTGTCGATATGATACAAACCATAACCCGCCGTACCTACCCACAACACCCCCGATTTGTCTTCATGCATACAGTTTACGGTAATATTGTCCAGGTGAGTAGCAGGGTAAAAAAAACGTTCTATCTTTTTTGTTTTTTCATTGACCCAACACAAGCCATTTTCGGTACCCACCCATATCGTTTGCTTACTGTCTTGATACAGATCATACACCCTCGCCAAGTCCTGGGCAAACAATGTTACTTTACTGCGTGTTTTGTCAAGCAAATACAAATGACCAACTCGTGTACCTATCCATAAGCGCCCTTGTGCATCTTCTAAAATGCTCTTGATTGATTCAGGACTATGGTGGGCACTATCTGGAGCCAGCGGATAGTGAGTAAAAGAAACCTTTCCGCCAGCTTGCCTCTCTATTTTTTTTAGGCCTTTGCTTGTACCCACCCAGGTAATTCCTTGACTATCGTGACATATAGCTCCTATAAAAAAGCGCTCTTTTTTTGTACCTTTAGGAGCGTATAAATAACGTTGAAATTTAAGAAAGTGAGAGTTGGTGGCTGCCTTGTTTACTCCTTTATCAGTACCTACCCATACATTGCCGGCTTTGTCTTGTCCAAGGGCATTTACCCAATTATTACTCAAACTATTGGATACTCCTTTTTGGTGTTGGGCATTATCAAACCTACCTGTTTTTAAATCCAGCCTGCTCAATCCTTTAGATGTTCCTATCCAAATACGGTGATTTTTATCTTCCACTATTTGGTTAATGTAATTATTAACCAACCCTGTAGAATCACCAAAAACAGCCTTATACGCTTTAAACCGTGCCCCGTCGTAGCGGTTGAGCCCACCTGTAGTAGCAAACCACATAAAACCTTGACTATCTTGCAGAATATCTTGTACTATATTTTGGCTTAGCCCCTCTTCACTCGTAAACTTTCGTATTTTCAGTTTATTTTTATAAACCAAAGGAATGTTCATTCTTTGTGCAGCGCTAATCACAGGCATCACTAGATAAAAAAATATCAAGCATATTTTCTTCATAGACAATAGAGTTTACTAAGGAATGGTGAGCAATTAAATTACCATTCTTGAGGTAGAGGTTTTGTTTTGAGACGAGGCTATTTTTTGCGCCCATAGCAGCGCTCCGGGCAATAACCGATGGCTACAGCTACGCTGTGCCGAGCTCTGCCAACGGCTAAAAATAACGAAGTATCAAGGCGAAAAATCACCTCTCAGAGTGTAAATTTATTTTTGAACAATTCCTAAGATGATCTACCTAAACCTTTGATGTGGTGAACCTCTAGTACCTTAATCACTAAATACCTAACCCGTTATTTCGGCGATTTTTGCCCACTGACTTTACTTAAAAAAACTTGCTAAGCTATGCGCGATTTTTGAAGTGCGTCAGAAAACAAAACTCATCCCAAATAAGAGGGCATTTACTTAATGTTTAAGGTACTGGTAATTAGAGGTAAAATTCTTTTATTTTTCAATCATTATTTAGGTATTTACCCACAAGGGCATAGCTCAAGGACGCACTTAAGGGGAGCTGATTAGACTAACTTTGTGGCAGAAGGCAAGAGGTAGGTGAGGGTTAGAATAGGAGAGCGAAACAAGTGCTTTGTAAAATTGCCTACCTTCCAGCTATATTGAAAACACGAATTATTTACCTGATAAGTTATCGGCAAATCTTGTCCAGATTAATGATGGCTTTTTCGTTGCCTAATTCTTTCGCTTGTATCCAATCAGCACAAGCTCTTTTACTTTTATTAAAGTGGTAATAAATATTGCCTCGGTTTAGGTACGCTTTTGCCATTTTTGGGTGAAGCTCAATGGCTTTGTTAAAATCTGTCATGGCTTCTTTGTAGTCTTTGATCTCCAGGTGCGCAAGTCCTTTATTATAGTGAATCAACGGTAAATACTTTTTAGGTGGCTGTAGGTCTAAAGCCCTTGCGTAGTCTTTAATCGCTTTTTTGTGGTTTTTCATAGCCACATAAGTCTGCGCTTTACCTATATAAGCATTTGCCAACTCTGATTTAAGTTGAATTGCCTTTTCATAATCTTTGATCGCTCCTGGGTAGTTTTGAATGCGACGTTTACAGCGGGCGCGCTTTTGGTAGGCTATAGCCGAATAAGCTTGTTTTTCTATCACGGCATTGTAATTCTTAATCGCGCCTAAAATATCTCCTTTTTGATATTTTGCTTCTCCTTCCTTGAGTAATTCAGCCACACTCTTTTCGGGAGGAGGGGTATCATTGTCAGTTTGCCCTGGCACCACCGATACCCGCAAAAAAAGCAGGCAGGCAATACCCAAGAAACAAATCGTTTGGGTAAGTTTCATGAGATGTAAAGGTTTGTCTGTAAGTTTTTGGTTCTTCTTCAATTTAAATACTCAGGGGTGTTTTTGCAATCTTATTGGTAAAAAAACTAATTAATCACTAGATTTGGGTAAAAAAACGTTTACATACCACTTCCTTTGAAATAACTGACAAACCTATGGGAACAGAAGAATTTTATGCATCGCTACGACAAAAGCTTGAAGAAACCAACCAGTACCCAGTTATGTATATGTTCAAGTTTATTGTGCCTACCTTAACCAATAAAGCTGCTGAAGTCACTGCTTTGTTTGGCAAAGACGCTAATATTACCTCCCGCCAATCGAGCAACGGAAAGTTTACCAGTATTACGGTACGACTGGTCATGTTGTCAAGCGACGAAATCATTGAAAAGTACCAACAAGTGGGCAAAATAGAAGGCGTCATTATGCTTTAAGCCATATTGCATTTATTTACGAAAAACAATGTCATTATTTAACATTTTATTAAGCCATTTATCCCCGTTAACTGCACCTAAAGCCACACTTTAGCCAACAGGTGTTTGATAAGCCCAAGGCATACTTGTAGTATGCAAGTGCAAAGCTTTGGAAAATATAAAAATATTCACATTTTCCTGAAACAATAGGATAATTGAAAGTTTTTTACTCTTATTAGGCATATAGAATGTAATAAAATTGCAATTTTGAAAGTTTATTAGTATATTTTGGTCTTAAATCTTGAAAAAATCACAAAATCATAAAAAAACAAGTTTAAGATATAAACTTGTTTTAATCCAACAAATTGAGGGGAGTTAGTCCCACTGTAGTAGTTTACCTAAACCAACAAACGGAAAAATGTCATGAAAAATAAAGAACAAGGATTGGCGTGTTTCCGCAACATTTATAAAATAGCAGTAGCAGATGGCTACCTTGTCCGCGAAGAAAAAGAAATGTTGCTGGAAACCGGGCAACGAATGGGTGTAAGCCGCACCCAAGCCCGTGATATAATGAATAAGATTAACCACTTAGATTTCATTATTCCAGACGAATATAACGAACAAATGGAACACTTAGAATACATCATTCGCATGATGATGGTTGATCATGAAATTCACGATCGCGAATACGAGTTGTGTTATGCTTTTGCTAAAAAGATAGGACGCAATGAAGTGATTTTGCAGAGAATAATTGACAAAGTATCTAAAGAAATGAGCGTGCTTTACTAAACAAGCGCTATCTTTTGATGTTTTTTTGAACCCTGAGCCTTACCCGTTCAGGGTTTTATGTTGGTAATTTACCCACCCATATATTTAAGAGTCTACACTACAAACTCTCTATAAACGTAAAGCATTGTTTATCACTTATTACTTTAGTAGAACAGGCTAAAACTCACCCAACATCACTTGCCTTAACCGCCGTTTGCACTACATCGAGTTACTCTGTTTTACCACATTAAATGCATACTAATCTACGTTTAAACGCTTATAGAGCACAGGCTCTATTGCTATATGGCTTGACACTCTACTGTCAATAAAAGCCCGCCTGATTTATTTTTACCCACTATATCACTTGAGTTGTTATTTGATTAGCCAAGGGTTAAATAAAAAAAAATAATAGCTGATTTTTATTTGATTAATAATTTTCCATATATTTAAAGCTGAAATTAGTTGAATATGAAGGCTTTAACCTTCGAAAAACAATTGTAAACTCGCGAAACCTAAAATCAATATAATATCATGACCGAGGATTCAAATTTGGATTACGATGTGGATGATCAGGACGAACCAAGAGGTGGTTTAAATGGTCAGGCTATTGGACTCGTAGTAGTAAGTATTCTACTTGTAGTAAGTTTGTTTTTAACTTACAAATACTACAAAGACTACAAGAAAGTAAAATCTACTGAAAAGGAAAAAACTGCAGCTGTAGATAGCCTTAAGGGACTAAGCTCAAGTCTGAAAGATTCGGTATCAAGTAAAACTACCGAAAACGAAGAGCTTTTGAAAAGAAAATTTGAGTTGGAAGACAAGCTTAACAAAGTAGAAGACAAGCGCGACTCAGTACAAAAGCTATTGAACAACTCTCGTTACCGTGAGCGTCGTTACAGAGTAGAGGCAGCCCGCTTAAAGAGATTGTTGGAAGATGCACAAGACAAAGTAGACTCTTTGCAAAAAGCCTATGATGAGATTTCAGCAGGTAGTGGTTCTACCCTTGCCGAATACCGTAAGCAAATTGAGCAATTGACTACTGAACGTAACAGTTTGGCAAGTCAAAACCAAACCATGCAAGCTGAGTTGAGCAAGTTGAAAAATGATACTCAAAATGCTTTGTTTGCATTGACTGTGCGTGCCATTCCTGGTGAATTAAAGCGTAACCGCTTTAGTGCTTCTACCAAAGCGCGTAACACTGACCGAATTCAGGTGTCGTTCCAATTGACCCGTGCACCAGCTGCCAACGAAAACATTGTGATTAAGTTGTTTGATGCTACTAATAAAGAAGTACCATTGAAACCTGCTTACCGCAACAACATTGGTAAACCAACACCTACCAATCAACAAGTAATTGTGGAACCAGATAGTGATGCCCGCAGAAAATTCTCTCGTGGCAACTACTCTATCCGCCTATTCTTGACCAATGTAGATCAGGGAATCAACAACCAAAGTATTGGTATTGCTGAGTTCTCTTTGCGTTAAGCCACTTATATAAAGGTTGCTAAAACCTTTTCATGATATTGCCCCCAAAAGTATAAGCTGTACTTTTGGGGGCTTTTTTTATTTAATCGTTATAAACTTATGTGTCACCTATTCATTCGCATTTGTGTATTTGCCTTATTTTGGGCAGGTTCTTTCAACATAAGTAAAGCACAAACTATCGTACAATTACAAGCTCGCTTAGATAGTTTGAAACGAGTATATCGAACCAAAAATATTCAGTTGGATAAACAAAAAGAAATTAATAAAAAGCTCATTACAAATAAAATAAAGTTGGAATATGCCCAAGAGCAAACCCAGCTTGGCAAAGATTCGCTACAATTATTACTCAATGCTGCCCGCTACCGCGAAAGTCGTTATCGAGCAGAGTGTTTAAGGTTAAAAAGATTGTTGGAAGGCGCACAAGACCAAGCAGACTCTTTGCAAAAAATTTATGATGAGGTGATGAAAAAGAGTCAGACACTCCTTACTGAATATCGAAGGCAAATCAAGCAATTGGTGGCAGAGCGTAACACTATTGCACAGGAAAATATAGTTTTGCAGAAAGAAGTTAACAAGTTCAAAAAGACCCTACCTGGTTTGTTCCCTTTTGATATAAGAGCAGTACCTGGAGCATCAAGACGTGAGCGTTTTAGCCAAGTAAACAGGGCAAAAAACATCCAACTTATCCAAGTTACTTATCGTTTTACCCGCCCACCCGAAGTGAATGACACGGTAACGATGAAAGTATTTGATCAATCGGGTAAACATTTTCCTGTAAAGGTACACCTAAGCCTGCCCTGGAACCGCTCCAGTAGGTTTGAAAGGGCAGGCTTAGGTGTAACTGGGATAAAATGGTTGCCCGGAAGATATACCATTAAACTATACCGACACAACCATCAAAAAAATATGGCAAACCAAGAAGTAGGCTTGACAATGTTTGTTGTAAAGCAGTGATGATTACTATTTTTACTGCAAAAGAAAAAACAATCTTGTGATTTGATTGTATACTATATATTTATAGAAGGTAATGGGTTACCACCCTCTATGCTAGAGCATTAATAAAAACAAAAGCAAAGTTTTATATCATTGTTTTGTTATTAGGCTTTGATTTCAACGAAAAAAACTTGTTTTTTGTAGTCAAATCATTATATTGTTTTAGAGTAAGTTTGAGTTTAGACCACCCTTAAACAATCTTTATCTTGATATAATTTTATTCACACTAAACCAAGGAGGTAAATATTAGCAGACAACCCAGAAAAAGGGGACCTCGCGGAAGACGCGAAGAACCTTACAAAGTTAATGAAAGAATTAAGGCTCCAGAGGTAAGACTCGTAGGAGACAATGTAGAGCAAGGGGTATATCCAACCAAAAAAGCACTCGACATTGCAAGGAACCAAGGATTGGATTTGGTAGAAATTTCTCCAAAAGCAGCGCCCCCTGTTTGTAAAGTCATAGACTATTCTAAGTTTCGTTACGACCAAAAGAAAAAGCAAAAGGAACTCAAAGCCAAAGCTCAGAAGGTGGTAATGAAAGAAATTCGCTTTGGTCCTAATACCGATGAACACGATTTTAACTTTAAGCTCAACCACGCCAAAAACTTTCTCGAAAGCGGCGCCAAGCTTAAAGCTTATGTTCACTTTGTAGGGCGTACCATTGTTTTTAAAGAACGTGGTGAACAGTTGTTGTTAAAGTTTGCACTTGAGCTTGAAGATTACGGTAAAGTAGAGCAGCTTCCAAAGCTTGAAGGTAAAAGAATGAGCATATTTCTAGCTCCTAAAGTTACCAAAAAACCTACAAAACCGAAACAAGATGCTCAGGCAACAACGAAAGACAAGAAAAACAAAAGGAATAAAAATAAAGAAGGGCAAGAAGATGCTGACAAAGCCGCAGAAGCGGACAAGGACGCAAAGGCTACTAAGGATGCAGAAACTACTCCAAAAAGTGAGTCTGCAGACAAGCAGCCCAACCCTGAGAAAAGTTAATATCTTAGAAGATATTTTATAAACAACCTGATGAATTTTGAGCCATTTATTGATTCAAATCAAGTCAGGTTGTTGTTTTTTATATACTCACCTGTGTTTGGCTGTAGCATAATTTCTAAAAATCTCTCAGGTTTCCCTGTTTTTTTTGTTAACTTTGCGAGCTCAAATTCAAAGCCATTCGATTAAATTGTTCGATCATGAAGGTTAAGAAAAATTCAAGCGCGAAAAAACGCTTTAAACTTACGGGTACTGGCAAAATCAAAAGAAAAAAAGCCTTTAAAAGACACATTCTTACCAAAAAAGGAACCAAGCAAAAAAGACGTTTGGGACAAACTGGTTTGGTAGACAAAGCTGATGAGAAATTGGTTAAAAGAATGTTGAATCTTTAAGATTCCCGATTTTTAACAACAACTTTTTTATTTCACCTGATGGCTGGCATAAAGCATCGCAGTACGTGATCGCCAGTTGTCGTAATTAGTAATTTAGCATGCCACGTTCAGTAAATGTAGTAGCATCTCGTCGTCGTAGAAAGAAGATGATGAAAGAAGCCAAAGGTTACTTTGGCCGCCGGAGTAATGTTTGGACAGTTGCAAAAAATGCAATAGAAAAGGGACGAGTATATGCTTACCGCGATAGAAAGGTAAAGAAGCGTAACTTCCGTGCTTTGTGGATTCAGCGTATCAATGCTGGAGCTCGCATCCACGGCTTGTCTTACTCTCAGTTTATAGGGAAACTGCACGCAGCCGATATTGAGCTAAACAGAAAAGTGTTGGCTGACTTAGCAATGAATCATCCTGAAGCTTTCAAAGCAGTGGTTGATAAAGTAAAGTAAGCGCATAAGATTACCTTATAAAGACAAAAAGGATGAAAAAAAGAGGTAAGCCTCTGGTTTTCATCCTTTTTTTGTGTCTTTTTGACAAATATCTCCCTAATACCCCACCAACCAAATGCCATTCCTACCCTATTCAAACACGCATTTCTTCTTCTAACTAACAAATTTATAACTGGCTGAAAATAAGCGCACTATAAATTTATTAGTTGCCTATGAACCGAATCTACAAGCTCAACGTAATTAAACAGGGTGCACCTAGTGGAGGTTATGCCGACATCCCGCTTGCGGGGTACCGATATTCATCGGTATATAAGGGCTTGCGAATTGTCGCTTAAAGCACCGGTATGCATCGGCATCTAGCCCTGTTGGGGCGCCACACACCAAACTGTTAAACATGTGCTGAGGTTCTGAGTTATCTGATAAAAAACCCTCCATGCAACAACGTAAACACCACATTAATTTTGACCTTCAACAAATGGAAAACATCTATGAGGCAGCCCAAGGCTCTACAGATGTACCACATCGCCACGACTATTACACAATTATGCTGGTAGAGGTTGCCAAGGGTAGACACGTGATTGACTATCAATCGTATGTTTTTGCTGGGTGTGAAGTGTTCTTTGTAAACCCCGGACAAGTACACCAAGTAGCTTTACAAGCCAAACCCAAAGGTTGGGTGATTACGTTCTCACGAGATTTTCTGGTTGAAAATAGTATCCCCGAAAGCTTTATCTCCAATATCAACCTTTTCAGGCAGTTTGGCGATACTCCTCCGCTTTCGCTGGATGAGGATACCTTTGCCCGGTTAAAAAACCTTATTGCAGAAATGCAGGCTTGTTTGCCCAGCTCATTTCATTACCGAAACCGTGCCTTGGGTGCATTGCTTCAGCTGTTTTTGATCTATTGTAGCAATAGTTGTTTGTTAGACACTACCCAGCTCGACGAAGAAAGCAACGGGGTATGTATTTTTCGTGATTTTAAAAAATTGGTCGAGCAACATTATCAACAATGGCACAAAGTGGGCACTTATGCATCCGAAATTCCTATATCGCCTAAACACTTGAGCCACACGGTAAAAAAACTGACAGGTAAAAGTGCCAAAGAGTTTATTCAGGACAGGCTGATACTTGAAGGCAAGCGCTTATTGATCCATACAAGGCTTAATATCAAGCAAATAGCTTATGAGCTAGGGTTTGAAGAGCCTCTCCACTTTAGCAATTTTTTCAAAAAAAAAGCCCAGGTTTCCCCTTCTGAATTTAGGCAGCAAAAAAACAGATAAACTCATTTTCCGACTTTTTTATATGATGTGGTCATTTTTTTATATCTCTTTAGTCTAGTGCATGTAGCATCTTTGTAATGTAATAAGCTACAAGTAAATATCATGCACTCATAGCATGATGATGGTTGCAGTCACTTATTAAAAACCCAAAACCAACATTGTCATGAATAGAAAGAAGTTTTTAAAGAAATCGTTGCTGGGAGCCGCTGGAATGGTGGCTGGTTATTCATTGTTAGAAGCCAAAAACACCCCGACAGCTCAATCAACTTACCATCAACTCATGGCTCAGGTAGGGTTTAATCATTTACCAAATAAAGAGGAGAAAACTATGAACACAGTATTGCACAAAGCCGACACAAGAGGACACGCTAACCATGGATGGTTGGATAGCCACCATACATTTAGTTTTGCCAATTATTACAATCCCAACAGAATGAATTTTGGGGTACTGCGGGTACTCAACGATGACGTAGTATCAGCGGGGCGGGGTTTTGGTACGCACCCACACGACAATATGGAAATTATTTCTATTCCCCTGGCGGGCAACCTGGAGCACAAAGACAGTATGGGCACTACGTCGGTAATCAAAGAAGGAGACATTCAGGTAATGAGTGCTGGAACAGGGGTTTATCATAGCGAATATAACCAGAACAAAGATGAAGAAGTGAGGTTTTTACAGATTTGGGTTTTTCCAAACACGCAAAATGTAACCCCACGTTACGATCAGATTTCGCTGCAGGCGATAGAAAAACACAATGCATTTTATCAAATACTATCGCCCAATAAAGACGACCAGGGGGTATGGGTACATCAGGATGCCTGGTTTAACATGGGTAAGTTTGACAAAGGGACAAAAGACACTTATCAGCTCAACAAAGCGACCAATGGAGTGTATGCTTTTGTCTTAGAGGGAGAGGTAACCATTAGTGGTCAGCAACTTAGTAAAAGAGATGGTTTTGGGGTATGGAATACCCCCCAGATAGAGGTTGAGGCTAATAAGGCGGCGAAGGTATTATTGATGGAAGTACCAATGAAGGGATAAAGTTTGGTGACAAAATCTATAGCAGTGAAAGGGGCAATGGTTTGTTGGCAATGCCTAACAAAGCCACCTGCCCCTTTTCTTTCTAAATTTCGTAATCCTATTCAATGTACCATATTTCTAACACATTATTGCCACACCAATTGCAAAATTTGGCTTTCTTTGATGTTTAATTTACCCTCCTCAATATTTGCCGTGGCAATGGCTTTTTTGAGGCTGTTTTTATCAAATTTGACCTGAGTAAGTGTGTGTGTCAGTTTGGCGAGCATTGCCTGCAATTCGCCGTGGTGCGCCCCTTCAAAATTTACTCCTTGTATGTGCCCCTTCTTAATATCTACTGTGGCAGCCAAGGTACCCCAATCAAAATCATGCGTTTTATGAATGCTACATTTGGGCGATCGGGCATAGTTCCATTCCCAGGTATTGTATTTCTCTTTTACCAATTTATTTACCACCTCCCAATCGTCTTGGGTAAGGGTATAAGTGGGTATTGTAGAGACTTCGTTGGGCTGGGTTTTGAAAATATACTGAAGCAATACTTTTTTAAACTGTTCCATATCCAACCCGCTTTGTTGTTCGCTATTGAGGTATTCGTACACGTTGGCCACTGGACTACGCACCGATTTTATACTCTTGGATTGAATAGTAGTTGTTTTGGCTTTGAGCGATTGTGAGAGATGAATAATTTCAGAATTGAATAGCAGTGTTCCGTGGCTTACCATACGTTTGGTAGTAGAAAACTGGGCATTGCCCGATATTTTTTTGCCTGCTGCCATCAAGTCATTACGAGGGCTTATCTCGGCAGGTACTCCCAAGCTTTGTAAGGCTTCTACTATAGGGTTTAGAAAATAGTGGTAGTTGTTGAGTTTAGACGAGTCGTGAGGCACCAAAAAACTAAAATTCAGGTTGCCCAAATCGTGGTATACAGTCCCCCCCCCTGACACCCTCCGCACTACTTTGATGTTATTTTGTTGTACAAAGTCTACATTTACTTCCTCATAGATGTTTTGATGCTTACCCATAATCACCGATGGTTCGTTGACATACAACATAAGGTATTTGTGATCGGGAGCAAAATTGCGTAGTACGTGTTCTTCAATTGCCAGATTTATCCTTGGGTCATTAATCCCTTGATTATCAATATAAAACATAAATTATACGTCTAAACTTACAAAAGCCTGATAACCCACATAGGCTATCAGGCTAGTTTATTTTTTATCTTATTTGCCAGCTTAATTAGTCAAAACTCCAGCCTTTGAGTGAGGTAGAAGCTTCTAGTTTTTTCTCTAAATCATCGGGCAGATTCGGAAAGAAGTCAATCCCGGTTATTTCTTCTACTTTATCAATGCTCACCACAAAACTACTCAAAGGTTTGTCAGAACCCTCATTTTTCATCAAAAAAGCGATGGCTTTGATCTCAGGCTCTTCCAGGTCGAGCAAAATTTTATAATAATATTTGGGCACGCTTACTTTGGTTTTGCGCCCAATTTTGCGAAAGCGCCCCCCTTTGAGTACTGGCCCGGTGACTATATAATATGCCTTGTCTTTGCGTACATGCTCTCTTACCTGTTCTTCGAGAGACTTCCAGATGCCTCGATTGAAACGTGGTTTTTGAGGGCTCATGTTGCTCATGTAAAAACTTTCTGCCATTGCTTTTTTTGAAAATTTAAAATCAGCCGCAGGTGCCAGGTGTCCCCTGTCATATCCCGAACCAGAATAGTCTGAATGGCGTGCAGTGCGGGTTGTTACACTTGGGTCAGGTATAAACCTATCTTCGCGCTCTGCCCTGCCTCTGGTTTCGCGCGCTTCGAGCTTATAAGCTACCCAGGCAGCTTGTTCGTGTCTTTCGTCGTACCCTAAGGCAAAATGTGCGTGGCGGGTTACTTTATAGCTACTTGCCGGAATTTCGAGGCTTTCAGTTTTTATATCTTTTACCGAAGTAGTAGTGTTAGAGTCATCAGATTGACTGTTGTTATTACCAGTACCATTATTATTTACTTCTTCTGTATAGCCTTTTTCTTTGTTTTTGGCAGCATCTACCATATCCTTGAATCCACCAAGATA
>NZ_AAWS01000056.1 GCF_000169175.1 Microscilla marina ATCC 23134 | reverse complement strand
CTTATTAGTATTGCGAGGAGCAAATTTATATTTATTAAGAGATCAATATATTTACACTTCCACTACTTGGTATATTGTCATAACTGACTATCTAATGATGAATCTTGCTGGTTTTATGGAAATTCCTCAGTAGAGTGTATGTACTGCCTATTAATTGGTATGGGTTTATTTGCCTTTGATTAGCTGGGCTTATCTCTGTCCTGTTCCCGTTTCATTGCAACGACTCTAAAGTAGAAATTAATCAACAAAATGGTGTGGATATTGACAATTTATCTGACTGGGGAACACCACTGGGACCTATTAAACATGCTAATGCCAACCCTGCTATACAAATACAACAGGAAGTGTTGCTAGAAGAAGGATATTTTAAGGTACTTTCTCGACCTAGACCAATCTTAGAAAATGGTAAACCAAAAGTGGATTTAGATGGTACACCTTGGATGGAAGTACTTTTGGAGGAGACTACTAAATCTTTACGAAATTATTAATAGTTATGGAATCGTTAAAGTATGAAAGTTTACCTAATATTTTTACAAAAGAAATTTTAGAGATTCTTTATAAGATGGCCAGTGAACAATCAACAGCTTGGCATGATATATTTGATAAAATGACTGATGAACAATCTCTTCAATACGCAGATTTTTCGATGGAGAAACAAATGAGCCAAGCAGAAGACACAGAACAAAGCCTAACTCAAAAAGAAAAAGATGCACAGCAGCTGTATATTTTGAAGTGGGGAGCAGCAGGTAGGTGGAATGATGGAATGAATTTGGAAAGTGAGTATGAATATGTTGAAAAATATAGAAAACATCGCATTTTGAACAAATATGCTGAAGTTCCTGAAAGTGTAAAAACTTTGATAAACTATATGAAAATTGATGAAAAGTTTTATTTTTTTTCATCGTCTGACTCGCCTTTTTCAACTTTGTATAAGGCTAAGTTTATTATCCAGGGCATAACATATAACTCTGTTATTCAGTATATTGCTCATCATAAAGCTCGTTTGTTTCTGGATAGAGGCATTGAAAAAGGAATTTTAAAATCAGACAGCCAAAAAGAGATTTATCAATTAAGCCTTCAAGTAAAAAACTATGATAAAGTTACTTGGCATAACATGTATCTTGGGCAACATATAAGTTTTGCTTATCAACAACAGTTTTTGCAAAATGAGTATTTAAAGGATGTATTGTTTTCTACTGAAGGGAAAACAATTGTACTGAGCGACAAGAATGATGAGAAATGGGGCATTGGTCTATCTCAATTGAATAGCAAGGCTCTTCAAAGAAACACTTGGTTGGGAAAAAATTTTTTAGGGGAAATATTGACTCGGCTTAGAATAGAGTTAATGGGGAATTACTGATATGAATTTACAAGATATATTGTTAGGTTTTGCTATTGGAGATGCATTTGGGGCAGGTGTAGAGTTTCAGGATAGAAATTGGATTCGAGAAAATATTGACTTTTCTTCTTTTGTAAACGTAAGGAGTAGTGTCCAAGCCTTACATACAGATATTCAAAATTATCATGATTGGGAATATACTGATGATACAGAAATGACTATTGGGCTAATTAAAGCTTTAATCTCTGAACAACCATTTATTGAAGAGTTACTTGTAAAATTTTGGAAAAAAGAATATGAAGAAGGAGGCAATGTAAAAGGATATACCAGAGCTGGTCATGGTTCCATAAGCTGGGTATATAGCGGAGAAAAAACCATCGATGAAGTAAGAAGGTTTCAACAAAAAAGGAGGTTTCCTGGCAATGCGCCTGCAACAAGAGCATTGCCTATTGGTTTTATAAAAGATCATTTGATTAATGATTATGCTATTATCAATGCTAATGCTACACACCCTCACTCCAAAGCAATTGCTGCAAGTATTATTGTAGCAAGGGCCACTCAGTACTTGCTAGTTCAGAAAAGAAAGCAGGAGGACATCATTTTTTATTGTGCTGAGTTTATCAAAGACATAGATAGCGACACTTTTAATCTTATTTTTCAAGTAGAGAGCTTACCCCCTCCTAGTGAATTAACAGAACAAGACTATATAGTGTTATGTGGTCCACAGCCAATAGAGCCACCAAAGTTTTTAGCAGGAATTAAAGGCTTGCCTTCTGATGCTTACCATACATCTGCTTGTGTGCTTTACTTATTAAAACACTCTAAATCTGCGTTTGAAGGCTTAAAAAATGCTATTTTGATGGGTGGCGATGTAGACTCTATTGCTTCTATTTGCACAGGTATACTGAGTGGAAAGTATGGAATATCTTCCCTGCCTCATTTTATGATAGAAAGCGTTGAAGGGAAGCCATACTTAAATGATTTAGCCCGAAGATTCTATAAATACCTTGATCAAAAAAGTTCGTAGTCAATATACCAAAAGTTAATTAAGCCATCAATGATGTTTTTTCTTTGAGGCAAAGCCATCAACTAAGGTTGGGACACTTTGAATATTAGACTGTCTTTTTTTAATGTATGACGAATAAATCATTGATTTTCAAATTTATATAATCTTATCCAAGGGAGCATACGGCATTTATTTTTTTATGTAAGACATGACTTCGTATAAAAAAGATATTGAAAACTTGATGTGGGTAGATTATCAACTCCCACAAAGAGATAAAAATAACTATGCCTCCTTTATTAAAGGATACCTATCAGGTAAGAATGATAAAGGTTTTGAGGAGCAAGTTAGTTTGTACCTAAATAAAGTGCATCAAATTAATATTGAATATAGTACATGGATTGAGCAATTAGATCATTATTCCTATAAGCAAAATAGGAGTATGAACCTGGTTGAAAGTCTCAGTACTTTATTGGAAGAAATGGAAGGTTATTCTGGCAAGTTAGACGAAGAAAAAGCTCTTTTCGATGAAGAAGAGGTTTGTTGGGATGGTGAACTTAAAGGAGAAATGAAAGAGCAAATCCAACTTCAAAATACATTAATAACTGTTGGGGATTATATTCAGTTCGCTGATAAAATAGGAGGTAGCTATAAACAAACAAAGTTTTATGATTCTTCACTACGTGTTCCATGTTGGGATTTATTTTATCCTTCTGAAAGGGATTTCAACCATGTCTATTTTTATTTTGATGTAGGAGAAAAAGATGAAAGTTTTGTTACTTTTAGTAGAGTAAGATGCTTATTTAGCAATAGCATTATACAGATTAAATCTATCTCTTCTCACAAAGGTAAGGTAATTTTGTATTCTGACTTGTTTACTGTAGAGCTTGAAAAGGCCTTTCAAGAACGGGAAATAAAGCTTTTAAGCGAGGAAAATGGTGAAATTGAACCTACAGATTTTTCTAGCTTGTCTGAGCAGTTTGATAATTATATTCAGGGAATTAGCGAATCTTCTTCTTTGACAGAAACTATTAATAAATGGTGTGTATATTTTTTACATTACCTTGGTAAGCCTTGGCATAAATTTAATCAAAATATGAATGGGGGATGGTATGAAAGAAATAAATAAACTTGGGATTCTACCTCACTGGTGCGCATCTGCGATGCGTGCCTAATTTCTACGAGCAATTGTAATGTGGTTTTAGAGAACAATATATGAAGATTAAAATATCAAAACCCTACCCCTCCTGCACCATCATCGCCCCATTGATCTTGCGCACAATCTCCTGTACAATAAAATCGGCTGATTGTTGCACCTCCTGACCTTTGGCATCCAGGTTGTTGATGCTGTCTACATTCATCCCGATAATATTGCCAATGGTAATATTGATATTGACCTGTTTGCTGCCTCCTCCTGTGATTTTGTTCATGCCACTCGCACTGGTGGTGCTTGCCCCACCGCTGCTCTCCGGGGTTGCCGTGGTGGTCTTACCAGATTGTTTAGTGGGGGTAATCAAGGTGTTGAAAGCCGCACCAGTCATCGTACCCACCGTTTTTTTCTTGCGGTCTTCGTTGAACTGGTCTATCTCATCCTGTAGTTTTTTGAGGCGTTTTTTGCGCTCTTTTTCTTCCTTTTCCTGTTGTTCTTCGGCGGGAGTTTTAGGCTTTGGCTTTTTATCTTGCTGGATTTTATCCTTTTGTTTTTGACTCACGCTGTCTGCTTCTTTCGACATCACCCCAATCAGGCGCAGCCCTTGTTTTATCTTGTTGAACACCCAGCTAAACTTGTCAATCAACCAATTGAACAAATCGCCTATGCCACCAAAGACTTTGCCCACAATGTTACCCAAACCTTCAAAGGCAACCCCTACCACTTTGAGCAAAATGCCCCCAATCCACAAAAAGAGTTTGCCCAAAGGAGTGAGCAGACGTAAAATCACCCGAAGCACTGGGCGCAAACCATTGATCACTGCCGTGACTCCTCCCATGACATTCCCCAACAAGCCCCCTACATCTACGTTTGCCCGAAACGAATCGGCAAGCTGATAGACAAAAGGCAAAACCATATTTACTACCCCGGTAATGGTTTTCCAGATCTGGCCAAAGTTGTTCATAATGGTATTTGCCACGTTGAGCACTACCTCAATCAAGGGTGATAGTGCCCCAATCAGGTTGCCCGCAATGTTCCATACATCCTGGCTGACCATCAGCAGGTTGGTGCGCAGCCCACCCAATAGTTGCTGAAGACGATCTTTCATGGGGGCAAAGGTAGCGGCCAGGCGGTTGATCAAACCTGAGATATTAGTAAGCACGGTCGCAATAAAAGGCGAGACAAAGCTGACTGCCTGGGCAATGCCCTGCACCACCTCTTTTACGCCCAGCGAAGCATTGCCAAATTCGCTCAGGCTGCCCTTTGCCCCCAACAAATCGCGTTTGAACTGCCCAAAGGCCTTACGTAAAGGTGCAAAAGCATCGCTGAGGGTTTTATAGTACTGCCCGAAGTTTTCGTCCAGGTTGCTCAGCACTTCTGTCATTGATTGGGTCATCCGGCGCAGGAAAGGATCAAAGCGGTCACCGATTTCAATCATCAACCCGCTAAAAGCCGACTTTGCCTTGGTGACATCCCCCGCCAGGTTGTCTTCCATTGTTTTGGCCATTTTTTGGGCGGTACCCGCTGCGGTATTGAGCACAATGTCGTAACCTTTGATGGCTTCGGCTCCTTTGAGGGTAATTTCACCCCCTTTTTTGAGCGCGGCCTGCAAACGTTTTTCCCCAAGGAGTCGCTTCATCAGCGCTACCTGGGTAGCATTGGCAGCATTTACCCTCTTGGTAATCTGAGTGAAAGTTAAACATCCCACCTGAGCAATTGAGGTAAAATTGACAAATCCAAAGAAGGTAAACAAAGGCAGACACCGTACAATGGCATACGCTCTGGTGGTTTCTGGTGAAGCAGGTACTGGCTCGATAGTAACAAAGGATGAAAGTGTGTGTGCCTCAGAGCTATTTAAAGCAAGCCACTTGGTACGCCAGTAGCCAAAATTGGCCAGGCTGATGCCCTGAGCAGCACAAAAAACAGGTTTGGTTTGACCACTTTGCTCCCACAACTCGATCAAACCAAACATTTTCTTTACTCATATCTTTTTGATACAAAGCTAGAGAAACAAAAAGGAGCCTGAAACATGGGGTTAGTGGAAGGGATACAAATATTCCCATAACGTTTAGCTTTTAAAAGTAAGTTTAGGGAAAAATGGGGGAAATCAAAAACACGAGGCGTTGAACTCAAATTTCTAGGCGGAAAATGGGGAGCAGTCAAATATGTCAGACTATAAAATTGATAACGTGCTTGAAGAACAGCCTAAAGCTAAAAGACTTCCATCCACATATTTTATAAACTACTAAAAACCAGGGGGATATAAAACAGTAGAAACTTGAAGAGCAGCTTCAACTTGGAGCACCGATATGTATCGGCATCTAAGGATTTGTTGTGCACTCCAACGATATACATCGGCATCTAAGGACTTGAGACTGTGGTAGCTTTCAGCAAGAAAAAAATATACAAATAGTACCATCAAAAACGTAAATAAAGCCTTAATCTAAAATCTAATAGCATTTTTATTTCACTACTTTGACCGAACCATATAACTTTGCATATATTTTGTTAAATTACCAAATTAATTATGGCAGTAGTTTGCATACAAAAAGGAATAATTAGGTAATTGTTTCTCAGGAAGTTACTATGAAGGATTATTTACGAAAGATAGGTGTTATTGTACAAGTATTGTGGGCTTCGGTGTCTTTTGCTCAAAAAGTGCCTGCTCAAAAATACGGCTTGCTTCCCCAAAAAGCCATCTCTCAGTATCAATGCGATATTTGGCAAAAGCCTCAGGGACTTCCTCAAAACAGCATTTTTTCTATTACTCAAGGCCACAATGGCTATATTTGGCTGGCAAGCTATGAAGGCATTGCACGCTTTGACGGAGTAGAATTTACCATATACAATACCAGCAACGTAAAAGCCCTGCGTACCAGTGGTGCTTTGGTAGTATACGAAGACACAAAGAAAAACCTTTGGTTTGGCACCAACAATGGGGGGCTTACCAAAATGAAAGATGGCAAATTTACTACCTATACCAAAGCCAATGGTTTGTCGCACGATGCCATTACTGCGCTGGTAGAAAGCGCCGATAGCACTTTGTGGATAGGTACTCGCCGGGGACTCTCTAAGTATAAAAATGGCAAGTTTACCAATTATTATCGCAAAGACGGCCTACCCTCTAACCGAATCAACACGCTTTATATTGCCAAAGACAATACCCTCTGGATAGGCACCAACCAAGGAGTGTGTAGCTACCAAAACAACGAATTTACTGATTATAACAACAAGATATTACTCTTTAGCCGCAATGTGACCAGTTTGCTGGAAGATGGGCACGGGCAAATATGGATAGGCACCCACGCCGATTTAATTCGCTGGAACACCAACACCCAAAAGCAAGACAATTTTCACCTGAAAGAGGGACTGAATGATAAGTACATTACGTGTTTGGTACAAGATCATTTTGGCACTTTGTGGATAGGTACTCAAAGTGGAGGGGTTAATCGGCTTACTGAAACTGAGTTCCTTTCTGAAAACCCTCGTTTTACGCATTTTACAGTACGTGAGGGGTTGTCGGCCAATAGTGTGCGGGCAATATATGAAGACCGAGAAGGGAGTCTTTGGATAGGGTTGAACCGGGGTGGGCTCAACAGGCTACGTGATGGAAAGTTTAACAACTATGGCGAAACTGAGGGTTTGCCCGACAACACCATTAACTGTGTAATGGAAGCTAAAGATGGCAAAATCTGGATTGGTACCGTAAGCCAAGGCGTGAGCTACTTTAAAGGGGGCAAATTCAGGACTTTTGGCAAAGCAGAAGGTTTATCCAACAATTACATAAGGACTGTTCAGGAAGACGACCAGGGAAATATATGGGTAGGTACTTATGGTGGGGGCATCAATGTATTGTCTTTTGAAAACGAAGAAGATACCATTCCTAAAATAAAGCAGTTTTCTACGGTGGAGGGTTTGGCAGGCAATGTTATCAGATCTATTGCCAAAGGCAAAAATGGTGTACTGTGGATAGGTACACGTACTGGATTGAGCCGATATAAAAATGGCAAATTTAACAACTACTCTACCCGAAGAGGACTTTCAGAAAATTCTATTTTACCTGTATTAGAAGACCACAAAGGCAATGTATGGGCAGGTACCGATGGTGGAGGACTCAACTGTATTAGTCCTAATGGCAAAGTAACCATATACAACACCAATGAGGGTTTGAATAGCGACTTGATCTTTTCTTTGTACGAAGACAAACAAGGCAGTATTTGGGTGGGCACCAGAGGTGGGCTTACCCGAATTAAAAACAATAAAGTTCAGAGCATTACAGTACACGATGGTTTGGCAAATGATGCCATTCATTCTATTACCGAAGACGATTGGCAACGGGTGTGGATGTCGTGCAGCAATGGGGTGTTTTGGGTAAAGAAAAAAGAACTGGAAGACTTTTTTGATGGCAAGATAAAAAAGGTAAAATGTACTATTTACCGCGAAGATGATGGTATGAAAAGCAGCGACTGTGCTGCTACCTCGCAGCCTTCGGTTTGCCGCGACCGCAACGGGCATTTGTGGTACCCTACTACTGCCGGAGTGGCGGTGATCAATCCTTATAACATCAGGCTTAATCAAATGAAGCCTCCCGTGGTGATCAATAAGGTAAAGGCAGACAACAAAACTTACGAAATACACGAAAGCCTGACGTTTCCGCCCGGCACCAGTAAGTTTGAGCTACACTACGCGGGTTTGAGCCTGTTGGCACCCAACAAGGTAATGTTTGAAATAAAGCTGGAAGGGTATGAAGATGAATGGATTAATGTGGGCAACAAAAGAGAAGCTTATTACAACAACCTGGCGCCAGGCTGGTATACTTTTAGGGTAAGGGCTACCAACAGTGACGGACTGTGGAACAAAGAAGGGGCAAAAATTGCTTTTTATATAGAACCTTATTTTTACCAAACCCGGTGGTTTTTGGTGTTAATGGTTTTGTCGGTGATCTCGCTTGGGTTCTTATTTTATTATTTGCGGGTTATTCGCTTGCAAAAACGTAATGAAGAATTGGAAAAGAAGATTCAGGACAGAACCAAAGAAATTCAGACCAAGGCCGAAGAACTTACTACTATGGATAAGGTAGTAAGAACGATTAACCAGGAAGTAAAGCTTGAAAAAGTACTGAAAGTATTGCTTGAGCAAGCAATGGCTTTGATGCCTAATGTAGAAAAGGGGATATTTTTGGATTACAGCTCGCAACAGGGAAACTTTAAACTGTTGGCTTCGTCGGGCTACAGTGATGAAGACTTGACACAAGAAACACTCGATTATGCAGAGGTAATCAAATATTATTCAAAGGGAAAAGTGTTGGCAGAAGGCTTTTACAAATTATCCCCTTCACAACACGACACCTTGCTCATGCCCAACTATCGCCCACTTAGCTCATTGGTGATGGCAATTAATATAGGAAACCCTCAAACAGTAGAAGGCGTCATGATTTTTGACAGTTTCTCGAAACCTTTAGAGATAGAAGCTGCCGAAATCAAAAAATTAGGACGTTTTCAAGAGCACGCGGTATCGGCTTTTTCGAAAGCCCAGTTTTTGAAAGAAATTCAACAAAAAACCGATCAGGTAGAAGCTGCTTACAAAAAAACGCACGCCAGTATTCGTTATGCCCGGCGTATCCAACAAGCCATTTTGCCAGAGCAAGAAGAAATTGTCAATTACTTTAAAGATGCTTTTATTTTCTTTGAGCCCCGCGACATTGTAAGTGGTGACTTTTACTGGTTTTCTGAAACCGTTCCCGAACCATTTTATGCAATCCAACAAACCGAAGAAGGGTTACAGTCGGTATTTAAAGGGTTTGAAGATACCAAATATGTAATAGCAGCTGTAGACTGCACCGGACACGGGGTACCGGGAGCTTTTATGACCCTGATTGGCAATGACTCGCTCAACGCCATTGTATTGGAAGACAAAATAACCAAGCCACGACGAATTTTAGACAAGCTTGACCGTACCATTAAAAAATACCTGAAACAAGAGGCTGGCGGACGCTCAAACGAAGGAATGGACATGGCTTTGTTAGTGATAGATGAAGAAAATAAACGGGTAGAATTTGCTGGCGCCAAAAGCCCGCTATACTTGGTGCGTGATGGTGAAATGCACGTCATCAAAGGCTCTAAATACCCCATAGGTGGGGCACAAATCAAAAACAAAAAATTTGACTCCCACAGAGTACCTTATCAAGCCGGAGATGCTTTCTACATGTTTTCTGATGGCTTTCAAGACCAATTTGGTGGGCCTAACAACTCCAAGTATTTGTCTAAACGTTTTCGTAAGTTTTTGCTTGACATCAGCCCTTTGCCTATGGCGGAGCAGAAAGCCATCTTGAAAAAAGAGTTTGAAGATTGGAAAGGCGATCAGTCACAAACCGACGATGTGCTCATTATAGGTATGCGGTTTTAATTATTTGCTCTGTTTTATAGATATAAAAAAAAGACTCTACACAATAGAGTCTTTTTTTTGTTTCCTAACCACAAAGCTTATTAAATATCTTTGGTTACTATTTATTCAAACCAAATACCAAAAATACTTTGAGCAAAAACATTTTACTTAACTAACTGTATATCAGTATTTAAAATTTAAATATTTTTTATTATTTACTTTATTTCCTCTGTACGACCTTACTTTTTTATACGATATTTCGTGCATTTAGCGACATTTCGCCAACCTGCTACAAACGGCTTACCGCTCACCCATTGCCTTTAATCAATGGGGCATCGCATTAGTTTAATCGATGAATAAAAATGCCTCAAAAAATAAGGAGGTTTGAATGATAAAACTTAACTTTAGGTCATGATTGCCTTTCAACCAACTTATTGAATCCAAACGAGTCACACTTTTTTGGATAAAGCCTTGAAATGCGCAACCCTGAAATTATACCCTCGTTTTTGAACTGAAATATAGCAACACATGAAAAAACCTCAAGTAATGTATATTCTCGACCCTTTGTGTGGTTGGTGTTATGGGTTTAGCCCAGTAATCAAACAACTCAAAGATGAGTATAGTCAAGTATTTGACTTTAGAGCTTACCTGGGTGGCATGGTATTGGGCGACCGGGCAGGTACAATCAATGAAAAATTTACTTTTTTGAAAGAAGGAGCTCTAGAGCGGGTAGAGCAAGCCACTGGAGTAAATTTTGGCGATGCTTTTAAAACCGAAATGCTTGACAAAGGCGACTATGTGATCAACTCTGAGCCTCCGTCTATAGCCCTGACCATATTGCGGGAAGCCAACCCTGACCAACACATAGAAATTGCCCATGATGTACAAAATGCCCTATACCAAAATGGGAAGAACCTCAATGACCCGAAAACTTTTTTACCCCTTGCCGACAAGTATGGGGTAGCGCGTGATGAGTTTACCCAAAAGTTTGCTGATGAGGCATACCGCAAACAAACTTTTGCCGAATTCCAGATGGTACACGAGTTGGGCATCAAAGGTTACCCCAGTGTAGTGGTGATAGTAGGCGAGCAAGGCTACTTGATTGGCAGAGGTTACCAGCCTTATGGGCAGATTAGCGAAACCTTGAAAAAAATTAAAGAAGATAAGCTGCCATAGTTGAGAGCCCTGCATAGGTGGAGCTTTAGGTTCTTAGATATTGGTGTGACAAAAAAATAATATACAAGATGAACAGAGTTTGTTTAGTGATCTTGCTTTGGGGCAGCATAGCAGGCAAAGCCAATGCCCAGTATTCGCCCGAAACTTATCCCAATGAAATATACACCCAGGAAAAATATGCTTCAAAAATAGATAGCCTGCGTAAACTATGTGGACACCGCAAAAAAATACCTCAAGAGTTTGAGCTACAGACTTTGCTTGCCATTTCTCATTACCCCGATTTATACCGGGCACGCATTCAATTTATTTACCGTAAAAAGGTACAATTACCCATTGCAGCACGTCCGGCAATGGGTTTTTTAGACTTGTTTTTTCGCTTTCGCAAAGGGCGACAATACAAAATTGTGATGCGCACCAATACGCCCTATATGCTCAACCGTACCTTCGACGAACAAGTGGGTATTATAGGACACGAACTTGCCCACATTCAGTTTTACCGCCATTGTAGTTCTGTGGGTTTGTTTAGGGTAGGCTTTTGCTACCTTACTTCGAGGCGGTACCGTTGGCGGTTTGAACTTGACACTGACCAGCGTGCCATAGATTTTGGTTTTGGTCACCAACTCCTGCGCTTTCCTATTTATATGTACAGCCGCGACATTAAAGCTTATATGAAAACCAAAGGTTTTTTGAAGTAAGCACCCAAAGGCAAGTTTCGATCGGGCGTGGAGACACTGCCAGAGGCGGAAATTTTTGTTTAAAAATCAGCCTAAAAGGTTAAGATTAGGCTCCAAGACTTGCCAATACCCACCAACAACACGCTATAAAATTGTACTATACCCAGAAAAAACAAGCTGCCGCATGTTACATTTTAACATTTTCAATTAAATAATTATTACCACTGGGTATTTGTACGCATAATACAGGTATAAATCCTGATATTTGTCGCCTCAAAAGCACTTAGGCTATTGTTGCACAAAATTTATAGAATGAAAAAGCTGATTATTTCTTGCCTGTTATTATTTATTGGTCATTTATTAGTTGCACAAACCGCCCCTCCGGGCAACCTGTCAGGAAACAGTTTGCGAAGCTGGTACAAAGCCAACTGGTATGACAGTAAACATTCCTCACTGGGTTACGACGGTGCCCGAATCAAAATGTATGGCACTATTGACAATATCAACGGAAAAGTAACTTGTGTATACACTGGTTATCAACAAAACGGAGCCAACGTTACCTTTCTTGACCCCATCAATGCTGAACACACCATTCCCCAAAGTTTTTTTAGCCGATCATCTGTTCCCCGCGCCGACATCCACCATCTTTTTCCTACCCACAAAGACGCCAACAGCGCCCGTGGCAGCCTACAATTTGCCGAGTTGTCGGTAGCCCAAACCAATACCTGGTACTACAGCAATGGCACTAACTACAACGATGCTAACTCGGCTCCTGCCAATGTAGATGCATCGAGCAAACGTAAGACTGGCAGCTCGTTTGAACCGCGCGAAGACCACAAAGGCAATGTGGCAAGGGCGGCTTTTTATTTCTATACAATGTACCCTACCATTGCCGGAAACATCGGTAAACTGGGCGACATTCATACGCTTTATCAATGGCACCTGGACGATCCGGTAGATGATGCCGAACGCAAAAGAAACCAGGACATTGAAACAGCCCAAGGTAACCGCAACCCTTACGTTGACTACCCCAATACAGTGGCTATCGCCTGGGGTTTGGCTGCTCCTACTCCCAGCGTTCAGTTCAAAGCCACTTCGGGCACACAAGCGGAGGGTGCTTCGGGCGAGGTAACTTATACTACCCAGGTAGAAATTTCGCCAACACCTACGGGCACGGTGACTATTGAGGTACAACTAGACCCTACAGGTACTACTGCCCAAACTGCTGACTATGGTTTTACGCCTCAAACCCTTGCTTTTAACGCCAGCACTACTACACAAACGGTGAGTGTTATTGTAAAAAACGATGGCGAGGTAGAAAACGAAGAAACTGTTCAACTGAAGCTGACCAACATCTCAACGGGCGACATTGGTACCAACAAAACCCATACACTCACTATTCAAGATACCCCACCGGCAGTGCCTACCATTCAGTTTGCCCAATTGACGGGCAGCAAACAAGAGGGCAATGGTGTAGCTGTCACTTACACCACCCAGGTAAGTATTAACCCTGCCCCTACGGGCACTGTAACGGTAGACCTTCAGTTAGACGCAACGGGTACCACTGCCCAGGCAAGCGACTATAGTTTTAGCAATGCCACGCTTAGTTTTAGTCCAACTACTACCAGTCAAAATGTAAGTGTTACTATTCAACACGACACTGATGCCGAAGCCGACGAAACAGTCAAGCTAAAGTTATTAAACAACGCCAGTGGCACCGCCTTGGGCACCCAGGCTACCCACACACTTACGATCAAAGATAACCCACCAGCCAACACCCCCATCATTACCTTTGACAACACCACTGGTAGCCAACAAGAAAACCCAGATACCGATGTAATCTATACTACCCAATTGTCTATAAGCCCGGCGCCAACGGGTACAGTAACACTACAAGTGGCTATAGACAGCAAAGCTACTACGGCTACCGCCAACGACTACGAGCTAAGCACTACCACGCTTACTTTTAGCCCCAGCCAAACTACCCAAAGCCTTGAAGTAAAGGTAAAAGCAGACGGTGCTGCCAACGAAAACGACGAGGAAGTAAAGTTTATATTGACCAACCTCAAGGGCACTGCTTCGGTGGGTGCCAACGGAACCCACACGCTCACGATTAAAGATGCTCAGAACGTGAACCAACCCTTGGTGTTTTTTACCCAGGCGGAGGGCACCATTAGCGAAGATCGCACAGCCGACCTGGTATACAATACGGTAGTGAAAGTATCGCCCACCCCCACCAAAACTTATTTGGTAGAGCTGAATATAGACGCAGGACAAACCACGGCTACGCTGGGCGAAGATTATGCATTTACTCCAGTAGTATTGAGTTTTTCGCCTACCAAAACCACCCACAACATTTCGGTGGTGATAAAGGCAGACGCCCCGGTAGAACCTAACGAAATGCTGACCCTAAAACTATTGAAACCTTCTACCGGACTTAAGATAGGCACCACCCCTACCCACACCCTTACAATTAAAGATGCTAACCCTACCGGGTTGCAAAATGTACAAATTGCAGGAATGAAGTTGTACCCCAACATTACGAGTCAATATATAAATATAGCCAATGCCCGTGGATTTGAGTACCAACTTAAAGTGTACGATATGCAGGGAAAGTTTTATACCCAAAAAACAGTCAATACCAGCCAATACCAAATCAATGTAAACAAGCTGCCCGTAGGTTGGTATTTGATGCAAATAAATAATGGGAAGCAGGTAATGGTACGCCGCTTTGCTGTAGTGAGGTAATATCATTATTTTTCATTATATAACTCAAACCCTCCCATCAGAAAAATTGATGTGAGGGTTTGTTTTATGCACCTTTCTTTATTCAATAAAAAGACAAGCTCATGAAAAAAAGCGCCCCTCTCCTACTCTGTTGTTGTATACTTGTAGTAAACACGACGTTTTCGGCGCAAGCCCAAAAGCTGGAAAAATTTTATTACAAAAATGGGCAACTCAGGCGCACAGCTAAAATGATTGGAGGCAAAGTAGCAGGTCCTATTACCGATTATTTTGAGAGCGGTAAGGTAAAAGTGAAATATACGATCGACCAAAACGCCAAAAAAAATGGTCCCTGGATCAGTTACTTTGAAAACGGTCGGGTAAAAGAAATGGTCGAGTTTAAAAATAACCAAAGGCATGGCACCCAGGTAGTGTTCTATTTCAGTGGGGTCATTCGTTGGGTAGGCTATTATGACAATGGAATAAAAGTAGGCACTTGGATGTATTATAGTAAAACCGGCAAACAGGAAGGTACTCATAAGTACTAAGGAACATGTTCAAAATAAGTGTCGAGATTGAGGTCATAAACTCAAGGCTGACTGAGGCACTTTTTGCGGGCGTAGCAGCGCTACGGACAATAAAAGCTCATAGATACTATCTTAAAAAACAAATAATTTAATATAAATATTTTAAGATTTTGAATATATACCAACAACTGGTTATATTTGCATTAACCCAAAAGGAGCTGCTTTAGCAGTTACCTAGTGTAGGAGGGCATTTTGCTCTTCTACAGTTTTGTTATTAATGCTGTAATCAAAGTCCTCATCTTTTTTCCATAATGTGTACATCATACACAAGAGCTTCCGTTGTACTGCAGTGTAGCCTTTCATTTTCTCTTTAGTTCTCTCAAAAACCCGGTTGTACAAATTCAGAAAAACACCCTCAACATTTATAGCGTTAAATGCTGGCATACATAAAATACGCCTTATGTGAGCATTTCCCTGTTTTGAAATCTTTGTTTTTCCTTTGCGGGTGCCCGATTCGTTTTCCACAATATCGTACCCGGCATAACTGGTAAGCTGCTTTTCACTTGTAAATAGCTCAAAACCATTAGTTTCGGCGACAACTACTGCTGCGGTAAGCAAGCCAACCCCATGAATACTGGTTAAATGTTTTATTTTTTCATGCAGCTTTTCATCTTCTTTGACTGTAGCTTCTATTTGATCATGTGTTTGATCTCGTTGTTTCTCGAGGAACTTAATCTGAGCTTTGAGTTGTTTGGCAACAAACTTATCAGGGTTATGACTATAATCAAGCGCATGTAAGCGATTCCGACTTTGAGTAAGGTCTTTTTGTATAGTTTCGTGGTGACGGGTAAGAGAACGTAATGCCTGCATAGAGGAAGATATTGGTTGCCAGGCCCTTAAGTCTTTGACTAGAACCATTTTAGCTAACCCTTGAGCATCTATTTTATCAGTTTTACTCCGAATCCCTTCGCCCTTCATAAAGTCCTTTGCCTGGCTAGGCAAGGCGACAACAACCTTTACAGATTTGTCATAGAGAAACCACGCCAAATTTTCATGATAAACCCCAGTAGCCTCCATTAAGTATTCTATATCTTCACAGTCATGCTTGCCCAAGTGTTTTTGACTCCAGCTCCAATATTTCTCAAAGCCAGAGGGGGTATTAGAGAACTTGGAACTGGCTAAAACCTTGTATTTCTTTTTACCCTCAAAAACCATGATACAAGCACTAAAATCCGATTTTGCTATGTCCATGCCCAGACCCATTTGAATGTATGAGTGTTTTTTCATTTATCCACCATTTAAGTTGAAATTCCCGATTTATCGGGGGAACCATACCATTTATTGAAGCCTATCTTACTCAATGTTACTTATTAGAACGCGGGCTATAAAACGCATTTATGCCTTAGATACTTAATTCTATTTCGGAGTAGAAAAACAGGTAGCATATATCTACGAGTCTGTATCTATCGTATGATAGTACTTAGTCCCCTTTATAGAAAAAGAGTTTATTGATCTGTTGACTACCTGTTATTTAGGCTTTTATTGTTAACGTTATATTGTACTTTTTTTATTTAATACAAAGGTATAAGTCCCGACGGAACTGCCGGGGTAACGAAAGTCAGGAAAGAGAACCGCAGAACGAAGTTCAAGCTCTGCGAAGCTAATATGTTCTAAACCGGACAGCTTCAAAGTCCCGATTTCTTATCGGGGTTATTGTTGAGGGCTATGCCCGAAATCCCGTTTACGGGGCGATCACGTTCCTAAATGATCGCCAAACGACAGGAGGTTGTCATTCTGCACCATCCTGCCATTTAATTGCTACGCGGTTCATCACCGATCAAAGCTCCCCAATATCTTCGTTCCAAAGGGTGGGTTTTTCATCAATAAACCTGGTCATCATGTCTACACACTTTTGCAAATTCAAATCTACCACCTCTACCCCGTGCGACTCCATAAATTTGCGGGCTCCGGTAAAAGTGCGCGACTCACCTACCACTACTTTTTTTATATTGAACTGCACAATCGTACCTGCGCACATATAACAAGGCATGAGGGTAGAATAAATCACAGTATCTTTGTAAGAGCCTATGCGTCCGGCATTGAGCAAACAATCCATTTCGCCGTGGAGTATAGGGTTGGCTTCTTGTACTCTTTTGTTATGCCCTTGGGCTATTATCTCTCCATTGCGCATAAGTACCGATCCAATGGGAATCCCTCCTTCATTGTAACTCTTTTCTGCTTGCGCAATGGCAGCTTCCATAAATTTGTCCATATTTTATAATAGTTTAGTAGTGGGTAGCCTTTGGCTTTTCTGTTCTTTGTGGAGCTTTTAGCCTTTCTGTTCTTTGTGGGGGGGTTAGCCATTAGCTGTTAGCCTTTTTGTTCTTCGAGTAGCTTTAGCCATTAGCTTTTAGCCTTTCTGGTCTTCGAGTAGTTTTTCTCGCTTTCGCAAATATGATAATCACCATCAAGCAAAAGCTAAAAGCTCCCTACAAACAGTTAAACAATTACGAATTACGAGTTTTTCAATTACGAATAAGCGCGAAGCGAGGCTAAAGGCTAAAAGCTCCCTACAAACAGTTAAACAATTACGAATTACGAGTTTTTCAATTACGAATAAGCGCGAAGCGAGGCTAAAGGCTAAAAGCTCCCTACAAACAGTTAAACAATTACGAATTACGAGTTTTTCAATTACGAATAAGCGCGAAGCGAGGCTAAAGGCTAAAAGCTCCCTACAAACAGTCAAACAAAGGCTAACGGCTCAGCGTAGCTCAAAAAAAGGCTAAAAGCCCCCTACAAACAGCCAAACAAAGGCTAAAAGCTCATCATAGCTCAAGAAAAGGCTAAAGGCCCCCTACAAACAGCTCAAACAAAAGCTAAAGGCTAAACTAATCGTAGCTCAAGAAAAAGCTAAAAGCCCCCTACAAACAGTTAAACTAAAGCTAAAGGCTAAAACTCAGTGTAGCTCAAGAAAAGGCTAAAAGCCCCCTACAAACAGCTCAAACAAAAGCTAAAGGCTAAACTAATCGTAGCTCAAGAAAAGGCTAAAAACAGCCAAACAAAAACTAATACCTCATTCCACTCCTCAAAAAAGCTTCCAGCGAAGCCCATCGATAAATACCAAAAGGTTTGTTGACAATACGCAAGGGCTCAGGTCTGGTCATTCGGCGAAAGCCCCTTTGCTTAGGATACTTCTCTGGAATAATCAGCGATGCCTGTACACTTACATTGGGTGCTTGGTCGAAAAAGCCGACTACCTTTTGTTGGTGGTTAAAAAATATACCATCCACAAACCAACCCATGTGCTCACCGTTCATACCAAATATACTCTTAAATCCGCTTTGGCGCGAATTGGTCATATAAGCAACCGACTCGCCCGTAAACAAATAAATGGCGTTGTCTTTTGCCAGGTAAGCCCTTGCTTCTCCGTCTTTGTCAAAAATAGTGCGTTCGCCCTCGTCTTGAGCCTGCACTCCAGCTGCAAAACCAACCCAGGCAAGCATTAGTAACGCGTATACAAATGTTTTCATTTTTATTATTATAATAGTTAAATTTAATACAAATTAGTTGATGGCCCACGGCCCCAATAAGGCAAGCTTTAAGCTACAAATCCTTAGATGCTGATGCATATCGGTGCTTTAAGTTAGCACCTGTTCTATTGGTCACCAACAAACCCATAAACTGCTTATTTTTCAACCAATTATTACTTCAAAAATTTAAAGCCCCTAGTCTTTTAGTGTCGCTTGGCGAGCCATAAAACCATAAAACCATTTAAAAAAACCGGCTTTTTGTGTAGATTTACACCTACTTTAATCAAGCAATTAATCAACAAAAAAGATATATGTCAAATCTACCTGTAGAAATAGAAGCCAAAGTAGAACAATGGCTATTGGGCAATTACGACGAAACCACCAAAAACATCCTCAAAGACCTCAAAGAACAAAACGACACTACCACCCTGGTCGATGCTTTTTACAAAGACCTTGAGTTTGGTACAGGTGGTTTACGTGGCATTATGGGGGTTGGTTCTAACCGAATCAATAAATACACCATAGGCATGGCTACCCAAGGTCTTGCCAACTACTTACTACAGTGTTTTCCTAACGAAACCATCAAGGTGGCCATTGCACACGACAGCCGCAACCAAAGCGATTACTTTGCTCAAATCACCGCCCACGTATTTTCAGCCAATGGCATAGAAGTTTATTTCTTCGACCAACTTCGCCCTACTCCAGAACTTTCTTTTGCTATACGTCATTTGGGTTGCAAAAGTGGAGTTGTGCTTACCGCTTCGCACAACCCCAAAGAGTACAACGGCTACAAAGCCTACTGGACGGATGGAGCCCAATTGGTAGCACCCCACGACAAAAATGTGATTGCTGAGGTACAAAAAATTCAAGTAGACGATATAAAGTTTACCAAAGACGATCGCAAAATTCACGTCATTGGCAAAGATATAGACGAAGTGTATTTAGACAAAATCAAAGCGCTGTCTATTTCGCCCGAAGCCATTAAAAAACAGTCAGATATAAAAATTGTATACACGCCTATTCACGGTACAGGTGTGGTATTGGTGCCCCAGATTTTAGAAAAAATGGGTTTTACCAATGTACACGTGCTCGAAGCCCAGGCTACACCCGATGGCAACTTCCCGACGGTAGTATACCCCAACCCCGAAGAAGCCGAAGCCTTGACCCTGGCACTTGCCAAAGCCAAAGAGCTGGACGCTGACCTGGTAATGGCTACCGATCCCGACACCGACCGGGTAGGCATTGCCCTTAAAAATCACCACAACGAGTGGCAGCTCATCAACGGCAATCAAACAGGTGCTTTGTTGGTACATTACCTGCTAGATGCACTCAAAAATACCCACCAACTAGAGGACAAACACTATATAGTAAAAACTATAGTAACTACCGAACTGATAGACACGATGTCGGCTAGTTATGGAGTAGATTGTTTCAATACCCTGACAGGTTTTAAGCACATTGCCAGCATTATTCGAGCGCTCGAAGGCAAACGCAAATTTATTGGAGGGGGCGAAGAAAGCTACGGCTACATGATTGGCGATTTTGTGCGTGATAAAGACGCAGTGGCTTCGTGTGCTTTTCTTGCCGAAATGACCGCCGTGGCTAAAGACCAGGGCAAAACCTTATTTGATCAACTGATTGACATTTACCTTGAGCATGGTTTCTATCTCGAAGATTTAGTGTCTATCAAAAAAGAAGGAAAAGCGGGTGCTGATGCCATCAAACAAATGATGGAAGAGTTTCGTCTAAACCCACCTAAATCATTGGCGGGCAGCGAAGTAATAACGCTCAAAGATTACCAAAGCCGCACCGAAACCAACCTGCAAACTGGAGCTACTCGTCCTATAGACCTGCCAGTGTCTAATGTATTGCAGTTTTTTACGGCAGATGGTTCCAAGGTATCGGCTCGTCCATCGGGCACCGAACCCAAAATCAAGTTTTACTTTGGGGTAAAGGCTACGCTTGAGAGTCGAGAGGCTTTTGACGAAGTACACACCCAACTAAAGGCTAAAATTGAAGCTATCAAGGCTGACTTGAATCTTTAATTGGCCTTTAGAGCTTGTTTAAAATTAGCCGTAAACAAGCTCTAAATAACTGACCTTTCGCAGTGGATATTTTTGGTTAATTCAGAAAAAATACAGCGTTGTTTTATGAGTGCGTTAGCTGGACTCAGCCTTATTTTGTGGGCGTTAAGAAATTACCTTCGGTGAGCTCAGCACAGCGAAGCTGTAGCTATCGGTTTGAGAAATGAAGCCGTAAAACCGAGGCTGCAGCTTTGCTGCGCCGAGCTCTGCGTAAGCTAAACAGATCACTGACCGAGGAACGAGGGAATGTTTGAGCTGTTTAGCCGAAAAGGCAGAGTTTGCCCTTACGGGCTGCGGTTCGGCGTAATGGAACAAATTTTAGCAACCACAAAATACAGCTGCGGGGTTTAGCCGTAGGCAGAGCTCGCCCCAAAGGGGCTTCGGTTTGGTTCCTTTTGACCTGAAGCAAAAGGAATGGCTGTTGGAGTATACGAAACTCCGTTTTTATTCCAAAATCCAGCAGATTAGCAGTGATTTTTATCCTATAAGACTGTCTTAAAAATCAAGCATTAGTTAATATAAAAAAGTGTACAGCTTCAAAAAGCCTATTATAATTTTTGTAAAACTCCTATAACACAGGGTGCAAACTTGAAGCTTATCGCTAAAAGCTTGCACCTCTTAGGGTTTTCAGCTCCTCTCTCCTCCCCTTTACCAAACAAATCTGACAAATGGCAGCGTCTTTGGGATGAGTAACCAATTGGCGCAAAGCCAAAGTAGTAAGGCTCCCCTCTGATGCATTTGCCTCGCCCAAGGTGTGTATTTCTTCACCATAAAACGCCATTGCCAATAGCGTTTCTTCGGGAGCAAGCACTAAATCCAGCATCAGTTCCAGCGGATTTTCTGAAGTTACTTCCTCTATATTTTGCAGTTGGGTCAAGGTAAGTACGTGTAGCTTTTGCTCGGTAGTGAGCAAGTCTAAGGGTTGCCAGTGGCATTGACCCAAGGCATTGAGCAGGGTTTCAATGGGTTCTTTTCTTATTTGGCTAAAAGCCGACTCAAGGCACAGCCAACCCCTCAAGGCGCTGTGTCCTTTGATGGTTACTATGCTTTCGGGCAGCTGAAAAGCTTGCGCTGGGTGAGAGGTAAGTTCCACCAATTCTTTAACTAACTTCAGGCTTACTCGCTGGGTAAACCAGTCGTTTTTTACTTGAGGGTTTCGGGTCAACTTGCTTCGCGAAGCCAACCCCTTGCTGTCTCCTTTGTGTACCACATCGTGTCCCAGTTTGAGCCCGGCTTGAGTCAGTACAAAGTCGGTGATTTGGTCGGTACTTACAATGAGCAAGTAGGTATACCAGGCTTCATACTTGTTTTGGTCTATGCGTACATTTACTCTGTGTTTATTTTTGA
This sequence comes from Microscilla marina ATCC 23134, assembly GCF_000169175.1. Lineage (NCBI taxonomy): Bacteria > Pseudomonadati > Bacteroidota > Cytophagia > Cytophagales > Microscillaceae > Microscilla > Microscilla marina. The sequence goes on along the minus strand of NZ_AAWS01000056.1, from coordinate 38,640 downwards.
CACTAAAATCTCCTGCGTTTTCGGCAGAGAGGTTATGCAACACCTCTACGGCAAAATCCTGCGCCAAACCTATCAGGCTAAAGTACATAGTTTGCTTGAGTTGACTGTGTACCTCCAGGCTTATCTGTACCAACCTGGCGCTATACAAAGTGGTGTTAGACAAATGCATTACTTCTTCACTGCGTCGATGCTCTTTTAATACCAACTTTGCCAAATCAGGGCTTAACTTTGGCGCAGGGTTTTGTAATTTAAGCCACCTTTTCCAGTGTGCCACAGTTTTCATTACGTCTACCATATAGCGGAGATCGGCACCACCCAACCCCTTGATACCCTGTATTTTCAAACCACTGAGCCCGTCGAATAAATGGGCTTGGTTGGGCAAGCATTCTAACCTATACAAAGCTTTAGACAGGCGTTGGTGCAACCTCACCAATCCCGATCTACCTGCCCGCAAAGTGGCTTCTACCAGCTCTTGAGTAGGCGCATGCCCAGCAATGCCTATGGCCAATGGAGCTACTGCAATATGGCTGATTTGCCCCACATATCGGTTTGCCTCATCTGGAGCAAAGTCTTGCCACTCTACCGCGCTTTTTTGGGGTTGCACTTCTGTGATAATGCCCTTGCCCAATGCCTCTTCGGGGTTATCTTCGGCGTATACATCCAGGGTAGTAGGTTGGGCTACATCGGTGGCAACGCCCTGAATAGCTCCCAGGTTCATCCACCATTGCCCATCGAGAAAATAAATATTTTGCTTGAGTACATTTTCTATAGGTTGGTGGGTCAAAAACTGCCGCATCGTATTGAAACCCTTATAGGCTGTAGTGCCCGGAGTTTGGCTAAAGCCCCATTGTCGCAGGTAAATACGCGCCAGGTCAAACACTGTGGCATAGTTGGCAGTAGGGTCTTGCAACGCCTCCAGCAATGCGCTACTAAATGCCCCTGTTCTGTGGCGGGTTTCCTGGGCTAACTCATACTCGGTACACGCCGACATTACCAAATGTGGCACTATGGGTATCTCTAGCTGCCCAGTGCGGTGCAACATTTGGCTATAATGCCCCTCCAGGTAACTGTCCAGGCTGCGATTATTGCCCTCTTTTTCTACCTGTCGACTTGCTTGCCTGAGCAAATCGCCCTCACCACGCGTAATCCCCCCCGAATGGCAAGCGTCTATGCTCAGTACCAGGTCTGCCTTGGTTGGGGCAAGCTCTTGCAGCAATACTGCCAGCTCTTTGTTAGCCAGGTCTAGCCCACCAGCGGCCCTGCTATCAGCCAATACCAGCGTTTGGTTTTTATGATTGGGGGCATATTGCCAAAACTCTTGAGGGGCGTTTTCACGCGAACCATGCCCACTGTAATGAAAAAATATGGTATCGCCTGCTTTGGCTTGGCTTAGGTGGGTTCTAAACGCTTTTATCACCTCGGCACGATTTGCGTCGGCATCGGTAAGGCACCTAATGTGGGCATCGGGCACTTTGTATTGTGTGGTGAGCAGGTCGTGTATATTTTGTACGTCTTGCACACATCCTTTCAAGTTACTTACTCCATCGGGGTATTGGTTGATGCCCACCAACAGGGCAATGATTTGATGAGCCATTAGGTTTGTTTTTTTGGTTGGGTAATCGTCAACGGTTCACAGTCCAATGCTGTTTAACTTACGTTGAGCTCACTACATTCGGTTCCTGAACAAAGCTTTTAGCTTTAGCCTGTCACAGATGGCTCACGCGTCTGTTTTTTTTAATGCTCAATCCTTAAGGAAAACAGCATTGATTCACAGTCGACAGCCTTGACAGAAGCAAACCGCCAGCTTCAGTTTGTACCTGTTAAAGCCATTGGTTTTCGGTTGCCTCTGTTGCTACAAGTATAACCATTTGCCCACAATTAAACCATAGCCAAGCAATGGTTTTTGTTGAAGGTACGAAAAAGCGTAAAAGGCACGACATATCGTAAAAAAATCAATAATCCACTTTTTTATAATTGGTGGGAAACGCGAAATATTTAAATTTATAGCGCTGTATATCAACTATTTACAAATTATTTTTTAAGTAGTGCATTTTTTGGTATTTGGTTTGAATAAATAGTAACCAAAGATATTTAATAAGCTTTGTGGTTAGGAAAAAAAAACGAGATGGTGTTGCCATCTCGTTTTTTGCTTAAGAGCTTATCCTATCCCCCAAATCAAGTCCGGAATTTTCTTTAGTTGGCCCTCCCCTTTTACCATACAATTTCATCCACTTACTCTGCTGATGGTGATACCTCGTCGAGGCTTACCAATGTTAAATGGTTTTTGTCTAAACACATCTCAAAAGTTCGACAAGTTTCGGTGGTACCATCGGTACTATAAGTCCACGTTACATCTACCTGTATGGTGTCTTCCTCCAGCTTTGCCTTCCAATCCATGTTTTGCACAAGCGTGGTATACTCGCCCAAAGGGAATTTTTTTTGTAACGTTTGCCCAATAGTTTTGCGTACTTGCTGTCCAGTAACGGCTGCAAATCCCGGAAAATCTTTTTCCAGTGGGGTACGCTTTACTTTATAGAGTTGTTCTACAAATTGTTTAGGTTTTTTATTGCCCTTGGTATAGCCATAATATAACCATTCGTCGGTGCGAAAATAGATCTCCCAATTATACCCCAACACTTTCTTCAGACGGTTTTCCATGCGGCGTTGAAAAAACTCCTGAACAGTATTTTCTTCAGCAGTTTCGAGATGACGCCCCACCCGCACATCGGATACAAGCGTCTTTTTTTGAAAAAAATTAAACATAGGTGCGAAGGTAATGTTTTTTGGCGATGATTGGCTTTTGTTTGGCTGTTTGTGTGAGGCTTTTAGCCTTTAGCTTTTGTTTGACTGTTTTGTTTTTAGCCTTTAGCCTTTGTTTGACTGTTTGTAGGGAGCTTTTAGCCTTTAGCCTCGCTTCGCGCTCATTCGTAATTGAAAAACTCGTAATTCGTAATTGTTTAACTGTTTGTAGGGGGCTTTTAGCCTTTGTTTGAGCTGTTTTTAGCCTTTAGCTTTTGTTTGGCTGTTTGTAGGGGGCTTTTAGCTTTTGCTTGAGCTACACTGAGTTTTAGCCTTTAGCCTTTGTTTAACTGTTTGTAGGGGGCTTTTAGCTTTTGCTTGATGGTGATTATCATATTTGCGAAAGCGAGAAAAACTACTCGAAGAACAAAAAGGCTAAAAGCTAATGGCTAAAGCTACTCGAAGAACAAAAAGGCTAATGGCTAACAGCTAAAGCTACTCGAAGAACAAAAAGGCTAAAAGCTAATGGCTAAAGCTACTCGAAGAACAGAAAGGCTAATGGCTAACAGCTAAAGCTACTCGAAGAACAAAAAGGCTAAAAGCTAATGGCTACCCCCCCCACAAAGAACAAAAAGACGAAAAGCTCCATAGCATCTAATAACTTTAGCAGGGCTTTCTTATAAAAAATGAACAACCTCTCTGAAGCTTGCAAAGTACAAAGTTTCGATCGGGCGTGGAGACACTGCCCGAAACGGAAAAACCCCTTGATCAGTATAGTGCTAATATTCAAGCCCCGCATTGAAAATGCTAGTAGAAAATTGACACGCATTAAAATGCGCGCCAGACAGGGGTAGTAAATTCAAGGTGGCTTATTTGTTTTTTGCAAAAACATGAAAGTGAGCCATCCCGAACTTGCTTCGGGGCAAGCTCGGAGTTTTGAAACTTTCTCGATAAAAAGACACAAGTTACGCTATGCTAAACTTCCCCAGTGGGGGAAAATTATTTTTTACCTTTTACTTTCTTAGCTGCTGCTTTTACTTGTGTCTTGGCTTTTGCTTTTTTCTTAGCTGCTTCTTTAGGTCCTCCTGCTCCTTTAACAGCAAGAAACCCTTTCTTATTTTTTTTGGTTTTTTTGGAGCTACTTTGCATTGTTTTAACTGCATCGCTGTAATTGTAGCTTTTCTTGGTTGTGATTTTATTCCACTCACCCTGCTGATATTTATTTAGGTCAGACTCGCTTCCATCTACCAGCTCAGCAGTACAGGTTAGTTTACCAGGCATTTCTTTGACCCCAAATTGCTTGCTCCATCCATGGGTTTCTACGTTTATTTTTAGCTTTATAGGGCTTCCTTCCAAACTTTCCACTAGTTTTTTTACAGGTTGTTCAAACTGTGCACTCATTTGCTTATTAATATTTTCTGGTAGTGGAGTTATATTCTCGCTTTCATTTCCTTTTCCTCCCAAGTTGTCGTTTTTTAGATGTCCCCTTATCCATTTCACTCCTGTTTCCTGCTGTAATTTAGTGTATAACTGTTTCCAATTACTGCTATCAGCGGCACTACCGCCTGTATTTATGCCGATTTCTCCGCCAGTAAAAGTCCCTTCATAGCGACTTCCCTGTTTGGCATTGCCAAATACTGTGTGAATATCACCCCATGATTCTGGATGAGCTTTGCAAACCTTAGATTTTTTAAGTCGCTGTATTACTTGGTTTTCATGAGGAGAATTTAGCATAACCACTGGTTCAACATTGTTACTCTTCCTCTGCAAAGGCGTTTCCGCAATCTTATCCGCCGCTTGCTCTCTGGTAGTATCTACGACTTGCCCATTTACTACTTTATCGCCTTTGGGCGTGCCGTTCAGGGTGTTGTCTATGGCGTGCCCCAGTTCGTGTTTGCGGTTTTGCTCGGTAAACTGCCCAGGGGCATAATGAATGTCTTTGCCTTGGATGGTGGCAAGGGCATTCACTGAGCCCGGAAACGATGAATTGGAGTGTTCTTTAAAGCCCGATAAATCTACCCCATATTGGTTGCTCATTTGGGTTTTGAGGTCGTTGTTTTGGGCTTTGCGCTGAATCGGTTGGTGCTTTGCCTGGTGCGGTTGGTAGCCTTGTTTGCGCTGAATGGGGCGTTGCTTGGCTTGTATGGTGGGTTGTTGCCCTTGGGCGCTTTTATGAGCCACATCGCTTTGGCGTTGCACCGCATTTTGTGGGGCTTGTACTGCCCCTTGGTCTTCGTTTTGTTGTGGTTGCTTCTGTGTACGCATTTCCTGTTTGGTTTATTGAATAATTAAATAGCAGGGTAGCAAATTATCAACGCGTCGGGTAGCATCCAAAAACATGGCCTAAGTGGTCGTTTTTGTGGCCTAAGTGGTAAAATCCACGGGTTTGACCGAAAAAAAGACACTAAGGTACAAGTAAAACAACTCAAAAGGTTTACCACCAGAAGAATGTAAAAGCTCTAGACTACCAATCATACACTATCATATTTACAAAAAAGAGAAACCCCTTATTCAGTACAATACTGAACAAGGGGTTTTGTTTTGCTCTTGGCTGACGCAAACCTGTAAATACTGACACTTTTGGGGCGAGAAACGGTCGAGTCAGGCGAGGCAATAAAAAACAAAAAGGCTAAAAGCTACACGAAGACCAAAAAAGCACCCAATAACTTAACCTGGTAGCTTGATTTTACCCACTTACTTGCCCTTTATTTAATTAATCAGTAATGACTGGTTAACCTTATAACTCTACCTTGCGCCCCTTTCAATGTCCTCATCAAATACATATACTAAACTATAACAAAGTACTTCATGAAAACAAGATTACAACATTTGTCAGTGGCATGGCTATTGGCACTGTTTGCTTGTGCTGGGGCAGTTGCCCAACAGGTAAAACCCTATTTGCAAGCAGCTAAGCCTACTTCAGTATGGATAAGTTGGAAAACCGACAATGGCACCAACCCTACGGTAAGCTATGGCAGATCGGCAGCAGCGCTCAATACTACAGTAGCGGGTACTACGGTAAACCTAAAGCCCAAAGACATTACGTATAGAACGCCTTACCACTGGCACAATGTAAAACTTACCGGGCTTTCGCCCAATACCGGCTATTATTATCAGGTAAAAAGCGGCTCTAGCGATCGGTCGGCGGTGCATTACTTCAAAACTCCCCCTGCTTATGGCAATAACAATGGCAAGTTGCGTTTTATAGCCCTTGGCGACCATCAGTTGATCAACTACCAGGGCAGACCCTATTATAAGTTCAACGAATTGGTGCAAGCTGCCAAAAAGAAAGCCGAAGCACTGTATGGAACTCCCATTGCCAACCATATCAACCTGATCATCAATGATGGAGATCAAGTAGATGTTGGAACCCTCAATCATTACGAAAAAATTCATTTTGCCAAGCAAAGCTACATTACGCCTAACTTGCCCCTTATTACAGCTGTAGGCAACCATGAGTTGTATGGGTCAATGGGGCTCAACGCTTATTATGAGCATTTTATCCTCAACGATAATTTTACTTACCAAGGCATCAACTCAGGCACCGAGCGTTACTATGCCTACCAAATGGCCAATGTATTGTTTGTAGTGCTCGACAGTGAGCTTAGAGGCAATACTCAGCTCAATTGGGCAAAATCAGTGATCAACGCGGCTAAAAACGACGCCAATGTAGACTGGGTTTTTACCATTGCCCACCGCCCTTATCAGGCAGAACAATACTCTAACGACTACTCGCCCTGGTATGCCAGAGAAGTATTACCTGCGCTCAAAACAACCGATAAGTTTGTATTGCACATTGCCGGGCACCACCACTTATATGCCAGGGGGCAGTTCAAAGACCACCCTGGATACCACATTATATCTGGCGGTACTGCCTGGCCACAGTATTGGGGCGATTCGGGCAACGAAACCGACCACGCCGAAACTCAAGGCTCCTGGTCTAACTTTGCTTACCAGATCATAGAGATCGACAACGTTACCAGGAAAATGAAGGTGCAGTCTTATACTATAGGGAGTCTTGACAAAACCAAAAACAACGTATTGCTCGATGAATTTCATCTGCAAAGAAACGGGGTGGCTCCTAACAAACCCAGCATTGTCAATGCCCCATCGGGTGCGGTAAGTTTGCCTCATGAATTTAAAAGCAGTACTTATGCCAGTCCATCAGGCGAAGCCTATAACTCTACCCAGTTTCAGGTATCGGCAAGTAGTAGTTTTTCCAGCCTTCGAATAGATGAGTTTCGTCATTTTGAAAACTATTATGGGCGCAAAGATGGGCTACGCGACGAAACCCAGGACATAGGTTTGGGGGCAGGTATTTTTAACCTTAACATTCGTTCGAACCAATTGAGCAATGGCAAATACTATATAAGGGTACGCCACCGGGACAAAAGCTTGCGCTGGAGCGCTTGGTCAAATGTGGTGCAGTTTGATGTAAGCGGTAGTGTAGATGCTGACCCCACATTGTCGCTCAACAAAACGAGCTTTAACACCAACGAAAACCTGGAGGTAAGCTATGGCTATGGCCCTGGCAACGCCAAAGACTGGGTGGGCATTTATAAAAAAGGGCAAGTACCAGGCTTGGTTGGTTCTACCAAATGGTCTTATGTAAACAGCAGTGGAACGGGGCTATTGAATTTTAGCCTTGCCGAAAGTGGGGAGTATTTTGTGGCATTCTTTGAAAACAATGGTTATAAAGAAATCGCCAGTAGAGTCTATTTTTGGGTAGGCGCCATTCCTGTTTTGTCATCGGCAAAAGACCAATATGCCCAAGGCGAAGAAGTGGCCATTGCGTATACCTCGGCACCAGCCAACAGCCAAGACTGGATAGGCATATACAAGGTAGGCGTAGACCCTGCCAAAGATGCTTACACTCAGTGGCAGCGAGTAAGTGGCAATGCCAACACGCTTAGGTTTGCCAATTTGCCCAAAGGCTATTATTACGCAGCGTATCACCTCAATAATGACTATACTGAAATAGGCAACCGGGTAAAGTTTCAGGTGGGCACTCAAATCACTTCTATTAGCTTAGACAAAACCAAGTATAAGCTCAAAGAACCGATCAATATTACTTTTGCCAATACTCCGGGCATAGAAAAAGACTGGCTGGGCATTTACCGCGAGGGCGATGTTCCTGGCAGAGAAGAGTTGTTTACTTATAAGTATTTTGATGGAGCTACTCAGGGTACGACTACTATTGATGGAACCGAAGGAAACGAAGGGGCGCCTAACCAATTGCCCATCCAGGCAGGCAGGTATTTTATAGTAATGTTTACCGATGATAGCTACACTGAGGTGTCGAACCGGGTATACTTTGAGGTGAGCGCCGCTGACCCTACCGATCCGGTGGCTTCTATTCGTTTGAATAAAGCGGCTTATGCCCCAGACGAAAACATAGTGGTTACTTATGCCAATGGTTTGGGCAATGCCAAAGATTGGGTAGGCATTTACAAAAAAGGAGATACTCCAGGCACCCAATATGCTACCCAGTGGAAGTATGTAAGTGGCACAGATGGGGTGCTTGATTTTAAGGTATCGAACGAAGGAGAGTATTTTGCCGCATTTTTTGAAAACAATGGTTACAAAGAAATCGCCAGCCGGGTCAATTTTACCATTAGTCAAAACAATGCCCGGCAAACCCGTCCTCAAGTACAAAAAACAGCTGTTGCTCGTATTTACCCCAATCCTGTGACTGCCGCTACTGTGATAGAGGCACCTGCGGTTATTCGCAAAGTAGAGCTGTTTGACAGTGCCAGTGGTAAGTTGGCGCTAAAAATGAACCAGCTTAAACAAAAAAGGGTAAGACTGGCAAAGCATCGTTTGCCTGCTGGCAATTACCTGGTAAAAGTATATGCCGATAAAGTATATCATTTGAAGGCAGTAGTAGAATAAGTCATTGTTTAAACCCCTGCCCCGTCAAGTGTATTGACGGGGTTTATTTTTATATCCTATGAAACTCTTATTCATTATTGCCCTGAGTAGTTGGTTAAACACCACACTCACGCATCCGCTCAAAGTGTCGGTCAGCGAAATGACTATTGGTAACAATCAACGGGTTACCATAGAAACCCGCCTGTTTTTAGACGACCTGACTGACCACATCAGCCAAACCTATCGCTTGCTCAAGCCTGTGTTTCATCGTGTAAACAGTGAGGGCACCAAAGCTTTGCAACGCTACATCAATCAACGTTTTTACTTAGTGCAGAGCAACCAACCTAACCATTTAAAAATTACCCATACCCGTTTCTCGGAAGATAAAAAGGCCTTGATTGTACGGTTAGTCAGCCAACACGCTTTGCGAGGCAACCAACCCTTTAGGGTAAAAAACACTTTATTTTTTGATGTGTTTAAAAAACAAAAAAATTTGCTGAATGTTTCGGGAGCACGCAAAGCAGCCCATGCTTTTAGTTTGCACCAACCCTGGTGGCGGGTAATGTAGCACTGGGCACCAAGTAGAAAACCTGCCAATGGCTAAATATTAGAAATTCACGGCAGTGTTGGGCAGTTTCTTCAGAATGGCAGCGCGCAGTTCTTTAGGAATAGGATTGCGCATCAGCTGTAGCCTTTCCAGCTTGGGCAGTTTGTCTACCCCTGTGGGCAATGTTTTGAATTTATTATTAGACAAATCTATTCGTTCGAGTTTTTGTAAGGTGGCTATTTCTGCCGGAAGGCTACGCAATTGATTGTTTTTGAGGTTCAACCTTTGCAAGTTTTTCATCTGGAGTATTTCCTCAGGAAACACCCGTAAGCGTTCCCACGCCAGGGTAAGGCTTTCTACCTTTTCGGGGTGTTTCATTGCCTCTTCGAGCGAGGTATACGTTTTTGGGGCACACCCCACCATAAGACCTACCCATCCTACAACTAATAGTACTCGCCAGCTCATGTTTATTGACTTATTCATACACAAGACAAAAATAGTGTAGGGCAACATACACTAAAGTACAGTATAAACTAAACTTATTCTCTTAAAATCCTTCGTCACGTTGTTTTAAATGTTCATAAATAGTGGTATTCATCAAAATGAGCAACATGCCATAAAAAGTATCTTCTACCGGAATGGTAAACATTCGTATAGAAAGGTTTTCGACGTTGTTGTACCACACCACCTGCTCATCTATAAACGACCCGGTAAGAATGCCATTGACAATAAAAAAGGGGATGAGCCACACCATCATTGCCAGGTAAAAACGCCCTAAATAATCGACCTTGAGCACCAATAGGTGGTAAAGTAAAAAAGCGACTGTAAACAAGAAGGTAAGGGAAGTATACCAGCGCCACGCTGTAGACACACCTACCAGACTCAACCCAACAATAAGGACAATGGTAATGCTGCGCGCGTATTTGCCCAAAATATCTTGAGGTATGTAGTATTTGAGCACTTCGTACACAAAAATACAGCAATAAGGAATGACCACAAAAAACAACCACTCGCCCAAAGGCAAGTTAACAATATGAATGCCCGACAGGTAGCGGTCGTTGAAGCCCCACACCCCCCAATAGGTGAAAATAATGTCCCACACTATAAAAAAGGTGCCTACAATGGCAATTGCTGGAAAGAGGTATTTCCATTTTTTATAAAAGTCTACCCTCGGGTCAAAGCTCTTGATAAAAGGCACCAAGATAGAAAGCAGGTTTATAAGTAAGTATAAGTAATGCATAATAATAGTCAGTAGTTGGTAGTCGGTAGTTTTCGCTGTTTTTTAGTTCCTTTTTAGCTTTACGTTGTGGGTGCGTTTTAGTCGATAGTTTCTCCTAATTAACCCAAGTTGAAGTATATAAACTGTAAAAGCTTAAATTCCGGCTATTTATATATTTCAGGTACGAATATAACATCCTACTATACATTTTGGCTCAAGCTGGCAGTGAAGACACTGCCAGCAGCGCGTCCGCCTCGAGTTGTGTCTCCACAACCGAAAAATGTATAGTAGGATGCGAATATAACTGGCACTTGAAGCTTGTCGCTTATACCTCGCAACTTCAATTAATTAAGCCTTCTCTCGTTTAGCCTCTTTCAAATATTTGAGCGGAAACAACAACATACCAAAACACTCGCCTTCTTCCTTATCTAGGTGGCGGTGGTGGGCACGGTGGGCACGTCTTACGGCTTTAAAATAAGGGTGGTTGGCTTTGCGCAAAAGTTTGAACCTTTGATGGATAAAAATATCATGCACAATAAAATAAGCCAGTCCGTATACGGCAATGCCGGCTCCAATCCACACCCGAAAGTCGTTGCCGTTCATCATCCCAAACATAATGCAGAGCCAACTCGGAATGGCAAAGATGAGAAAGAAGGAATCATTTTTTTCAAAAAAGCCGGGTTCTTTCTGGTGGTGGTCTTTGTGCAATACCCACAACAACCCGTGCATGAGGTATTTGTGCGCAAACCAGGCAACAAATTCCATCACTAAGAAAGTACCAATTACGATGAGTATATTAATGATCATGTTTTGATAGTTTTATGTTTTAAGGTACAAGCTTTTAGTAGCAAGCAACAAGAAGTAAGTACAGGTTTTATGACTTGTGGCTTGTAGCTTATACCTTGAAGCTTAAAAAATATTCAGCGCCCCAAAGAACGCAAATTGTACTGCCAATAACACCGCTGCCAGTGGATTGTTTTTATCAAACTTTAATCGGTGGAAAAGCATCAACAAAGCAAAGGCAACAATGTACCACATCACGTAGTTTTGCAAAGGAATCATGTCGTTTTGCCAGCCCCAAAAATCATAGCGCATAGCCACAGGTTCTATTAAATAATCAAGCCCTACCATCATCGCAGCTGCCAAGGCACTTTTGACGGCTATAGGTAGCTTAAGCTGATGAGTAACGCTCCCTGAACTATACACCAAAATGAGCCAGTTGACGCCAATAATGACAGGGGTGCCCCAAATCTTAAAACCCAGGGTAGCTCCATAGCTATAGTTGCCAAACAGCAGCCCGGTTTGTACTCCCACGAGTTCTACAATGAACCCGGTAGCAAAGCACACGGCACAAAACCACCACAAACTTGGTTGATAGTCGCGGTGGGCGCTCAGCAATACAAAAGCCGACAACAGCAGGTTGAGTGGGGTAAGGGCAATAAAATATGCCGCAAAAGGCGAATGAAACCCTATAGCCCCTGCCAAATGCACTATTACCAGTAAAAAAGCGGCTTGCTTTTGTTTTTTATTGTGTAGTGACCAACGCTCCATGCTTTTCTTTGATAATGTTTGAAACTATTTTGGCAGACAGCAAACATAGCGGAATACCTCCACCTGGATGTACACTGCCCCCACAAAAATATAAATGCTTGATTTTACGCGAAAAGTTGGGGTGACGCAAAAATGCCGCGTAACGATTGTTAGAACTTGAGCCATACAGCGACCCCTGAAACGAAGACGTTTTTTGCTCGATGCTGCGCGGGTCTAAAATGGCCTCGGTTTGTATAAGCGCTCCAATGTCTTTGCCCAATATCCGGCTGGTTTTGTCCAACACACTTTGTCGGGTTTCGGTAATCCACTGATCCCAGTCTTGCCCTTGGTTGCCTGGTACATTTACCATCACAAACCAATTTTCGGCATTGGCAGGGGCATCGTTTTTTTCGCGTTTCGACGTAATGTTGATATACACTGTAGGATCAGGGTATATTTTTTTGAGCTCAAACAAATGCTCAAACTCTGCCTTGTAGTCTTGGGCAAACAAAATATTGTGTACATCTAACTCGGGAAAAGTAGCCCCCATGCCCCAGTAAAAAATCAAGGCTGAGCTAGATCTCTCTTGCTTGAGCGCTTTTTCGGGAGCGGGCTCGTTTTTGAGCAAATGCCTATAGGTGGGCACCACATCCATATTGCTCACTACTACATCGGCCAACACTTCTCTCCCCTGCACCATCACCCCTTTGGCCACCTTATTTTCTACCATGATTTTGTCTACTTTGGCGCCCAGCCTAAACTGTACCCCTAGCTCTATGGCAAGTTTATACACGCTTTGGGTAATGCTATGCATACCGCCTTGCGGCAAATAAGCTCCCATGTTGTGCTCTAGGTGGGGTATAATATTGAGTATACCAGGTGCTTTGTAAGGACTTGAGCCATTATAAGTAGCATAACGGTCAAACAACTGTACCAGGTGAGGGTTTTTGAGTTTGCGCTGATTTACCTCGTGCATTGTGCTGAAAATGTGCATTTTATACATATTGGCAATGCTCTTGACTACATCGAGATTCAGGAAGTTTTTTGCCTGATGCAACGATTGCTCCATAAACAACTGGTGTGTATGCTCAAATATTTCGGCACTGTTGTGCAAATGTTTTTCCAGCACTTTGGCGGGCACGCCCAGCTTTTGTTCTACCTCTTGGGCAAAGGCGGTGGGTTGGGCATACGCCGAAAGACGGGTGCCATCTTCATAAAAATAGTTGCAAACTACCGGGAGCTGCTCATAATTAAAATAATGTGTGGGATTTTTGCCTGCCTCTTCGAACAATTCGTCTACCAAAAAAGGCATGGTAAACAAAGATGGTCCTGCGTCGAACCTAAAGCCGTCTTGTTCGAACTGGGTAAGTTTGCCTCCAGGATAATCGTTGGCTTCGTATACCTCTACCTGATACCCGGCAGTAGCCAGGCGTATACTGGTGGCTATGCCGGCTATACCTGCACCTATCACAACTGCTCTCGCCATACGCCTATGCTTTGATGGTTAAAAACTTATTTCGGTGTTGTTTCATGATAATCTTAAACCACTCGGTATATTTTTCGGGCGCTGTCTGTATTTCTTGCTCAATGGCTTCTATACTCATATACTTCCAGTCACAGGCCTCTTCTGGGTTTAATTTAGGCGTGCCGTTATAGTGCCCTATAAACACATGGTCAAGCTCGTGCTCAGTTAATCCACGGTCAAGTTTGGCTTTGTACAAAAACTTAAATGCATAATGAATGTCACAGTCAAGGCCCATTTCCTCAACCAATCGACGGTGTATCCCCGTCTCGAGCACCTCGTTGGGGCGTGGGTGGCTGCAACAGGTATTAGTCCAGAGTCCCCCCGAATGATATTTATGTTGGGCACGTTGCTGAAGCATGAGTTCGTTTTGATCGTTGAACACAAACACAGAAAACGCCCGGTGCAACAATCCTTTTTGGTGAGCTTCCAGCTTGTTCATAGTACCTAGCTCATTGTCTTGCTTATCTACTAAAATGACTTGTTCTTCTTGCATACAGTTCCTTGGTTATCAATATTATAAATATTTTTCGGCAAGTGCCTTATCTTCTTCGGTAGCAGCTTGCGACTCTTGCAAAGCAGTAGCTACTGCTTTGGTCAAGCCAGGGTCATCTTCTATAAGGGGCAATCCTTTGGTCAGTAGTTGCTTATCTTCCAATATGTTCCTTTTATAATTCAGCAAAGCCGGACTGTTTACTTGTATGGTAAACCGTAAAAAACGAAGTTCAATACCCTCACTGTCTTTTACAATTGCACGGTCTATGATAGCTGCCCCATCCATAAACCGGCTGAGTTTTATATGTGGAAGAAAGCTATGCTTCGCTCTGATAGCCTGCACTGCGCCCTTGTACCCCAATAGCACAGGGTAGTCTTCAGTCTCCTTATTGTCCAGCATCTTATACAGCTTATCACAAACACTACTGTTGTCAGCCGCTTGTTGATATAATTGTCTTAATTCGTCTAATGTCATTGTTTGTATTGAGCCGTTAGCTTTTAGCCTTCTTGATCTCTGTGTAGCTTTAGCCTTTAGCTTTTGTTTAACTGTTTGTATTGAGCCGTTAGCCTTTTCTTGAGCTATGATGAGCTTTTAGCCTTTTTGATCTTTGTGTAGCTTTAGCCTTTAGCTTTTGTTTAACTGTTTGTATTGGGCCCTTAGCTTTTTATTGAACTACGATGAGCTTTTAGCCTTTAGCTTTTTTTTGGCTGTTTGTATTGGGCTATTAGCTTTTAGCCTTTTTTTAACTGTTTGTAGAGAGCCGTTAGCTTTTTCTTGAGCTATGATGGACTTTTAGCCTTTAATTATCATATTTGCGAATTAGTTAGGAGCCGATAACCCGCAGTTTCAGCGTCGCTTCGCGCCCATTCGTAATTCGTAATTAACCAATTCGTAATTAGCTTTGTAGAGCTCCCTCTGGTCGGTTCGTAATTGTTTAAATCGTAATTATTCAAATCATATTCAAACTATGTTTGACATAAGAACTAAAAAAGAGCATGTATTTGCGGCGGTTCGAAATGCGAATACGTGCACTCATAATTTGGCGGGGAGGAGTGTTTTGTATTTTCTTAAACAAAGAATAATAATACACATACGCCATGTATACGCCAAAGCGAGCGTGTTTGGGTAAACCCTTGATCCCCTCATAACCATCTCTGAAGTCCTTCTCTATATCTTCTTCTATTTCTTTCTTGTTTATCTCGCCAAACTCGCTGATATCAACCCCTGGAAAGTAAGTGCGTCCCAGTTCTTTATAGTCTTGCTTGAGGTCGCGCAAAAAGTTAATTTTCTGAAAGGCTGACCCTAAACGCATGGCGCCGTACTTGAGTGAATCGTACTTGGCAGCATCACCTTCGCAAAACACCCGCAGGCACATCAACCCTACTACTTCGGCTGAGCCTAAAATGTACTCTTCGTAACCTTCTTGGTCGTAGTTAATACCCACTAAATCCATCTCCATACTTTTCAAAAACGTGTCAATCAATTCGCGCTCAATGTTAAATTCATTGACTGTTTGTTGAAAACTGTTCAAAATAGGATTCAAACTTATTTTTTCGTCTATAGCCTGATAGGTTTCCTGTTTAAACCTGTCAAGCAGGTCTTTTTTATCATAGCCGTGAAAGGTATCTACTATCTCATCGGCAAACCTTACAAACCCATAAATAGCATACACAGATTTGCGTATTTTTTGTGATAAGAAACTGATGCCCAAAGAGAAAGATGTGCTATAGTTGTTGGTCACAAGTTTACTGCACTTATAAGATACTTTGTCGTATAGAGATTTCATTGTAGGTAATATTTGATTGGTTTAAATAGTTTGTATTTCTTTTTTGTTCTTAAAAGCTTTAGCTATCTCTTGTGCTACTACCTGCCCCGATATAAGCGAAGGGGGTACTCCCGGTCCCGGCACAGTCAATTGTCCAGTGTAATAAAGGTTGCTTACCTTGCTACTTTTTAGCGAGGGCTTTAGTATAGCAGTTTGGCGCAATGTATTGGCAAGCCCATAAGCATTGCCTTTAAATGAATTATAATCATTGATGAAATCATTGTGCGCATAGCTTTTTTTGTATATCACATGTTCTTTTACCGATTGTCCGGTTAACTTTTCAAGTCGTTCCATTACCAGATTGTAATACTTTTCTCTGGTGGCCTCATCGTCTTTCAAGTCGGGAGCTACAGGTACCAGGATAAACATATTTTCTTTACCTTCAGGGGCTACACTGGCATCGGTCACCGATGGGCAGCACACATAAAACAAAGGCTCACTTGGCCATTGAGGTTGTTCGTATATCTCTATGGCGTGTTGCTCAAATGCCTGGTCAAAAAATAAGTTATGGTGATGTAAGTTTTTTAATTTTTTGTCAATTCCCAAATAAAAAATAAGACTTGAAGGCGCCATTTCGCGCTTGTCCCAATAATGTTCAGAATACTTACGGTATTTCTCTTCAAGTAGATGTTGCTCTACGTGATGATAATCTGCCCCACCAATAATTACATCGGCTGGTAGCTCCTCACCACCAATAATTAACCCGGTAGCCGTACCGTTTTTTACTTTTATTTGCTCTACATTGGCGTTGGTCTCAAACTTTACCCCCAACGATTCGGCGAGGCTTACCATCCCCTCTACTATCTTGTGCATTCCCCCCATTGGGTACCAGGTGCCCAGTTCAATATCGGCATAGTTCATTAGGCTGTATAGGGCGGGGGTATTACGCGGGGTGGCTCCCAAAAACAACACAGGAAACTCTAACAACTGGATAAGCTTGGGGTGCTTAAAATACTTTCGGATGTGACTATAAATAGAGTTGAACACCTGCAAACGAAATACTCCGGTAATGAGGCGCATGTCTACAAACTCACGCAACGAACGTCCTGGTTTATACACCAAATCGTTGATGCCTACTTCATATTTGTAGGCGGCTTCTTTCAAAAACTGGGTTAATTTGGCACTACTACCAGGCTCAAGAGACTCAAATATCTGGTGGAGTTCGTCGAGGTTGGCGGGTACTTCCATTACATCATCTTTGCCAAAAAACACTGAATAAGAAGGGTCAAGTCTTTTGAGGTTGTAGTAGTCTTTTGCCGACTTGCCAAATTTGTTAAAAAATGACTCAAATACGTCAGGCATCCAATACCAGCTTGGGCCCATGTCAAATACAAAACCATTGGCTTCAAACTTGCGCGCTCTGCCCCCCAACATGGCGTTTTTTTCAAACACCGTTACATCATAGCCATCGTTCGCCAGACAAGATGCGGCCGCCAACCCAGCAAAGCCTCCCCCAATAATATGCGCCTTTACTTTAGTCATTTTTTTGTGCTTTTTAGTATATAATTTGGTTTTTTGTTTAATGAGTAGTATAAAATAACATCAAATTCATTAACAAAACCGTAAAACCGAAAACTTGTTTATATTTTTTTTCTAAACATTCAACAAAACCCACAAGCTTTGTACATTGTTTTCAATTTTCATAAAAACAGTGTATATCCGCTTTTTGCGTAATTTTTCTAAGTACTTCGCTCAACAAACCAAACAGGTGATCGTCAAATAGTACAAGGGCATCTAGTTACAGTTATTGAGGTAATGTTGTATACAATTTTTCTCATTTGTCAAAACTTTGACTAGTGCTCCGGTAGGTACTTAAAAATTTATTAACTTTATTGTCTCAAGTCACACTATCTCTTTATTTGCAGATGCTTAGTTTAACAGAAGAAGATTACCTAAAAGCCATTTATCAACTTTCTGAAACTCACGGAGAAAAAGAAGGAATCAGCACCAACGAAATAGCTAAAAAAATTAACATAAGTGCTGCCTCTGTAAGCGATATGATTAAAAAACTGTCGCAAAAGGAGATGGTAAACCACATGAAGTACAAAGGAGTAACCCTCACTAAACAAGGTAGGCAAATTGCCATTAATCTTGTAAGAAAACACCGACTTTGGGAAACTTTTTTAGTAAGAAAGCTCCATTTTAGCTGGGACGAGGTGCACGATGTTGCCGAACAACTCGAGCACATTCAGTCGCCTACCCTCATCCAAAGGTTAGATGAGTTTTTGGAGTTTCCGGCGTATGATCCTCACGGAGACCCTATACCCAACGACAAAGGAGAGATTGTAAAACGCAAAAAAATAAGCTTGCAAGAAGCTCCCCTTCACCAACCACTCAAGGTGCTTGCTGTAGAAGAGGGCGACCCTTTGTTTTTGAAACACCTCAACAAACTCAAGATCAATATAGGTACTGCCATTACCATTTTGGACAAGGTAGAGTATGACGAATCGCTTGAGATTCGCCTGGATAAAGCCGAAGCTCCTATGATGATTTCGCACAAGGTGGCACAATACATTTTTGTAGCGGAGGGGCAACGATGACAGACCCTGCCCCTATAGATAAAAATGCCATTGACCGGTTCAAACAATTACTTTTTAGTACCGACGACGAACGCAATGTATTGCTTGCGCTTGAAATAGCCAAGGCGCATAGTTTTCAGTATGTGGGGCTCAAAGACGATTTGTTTGAGGTTTGGAAACAAGCGCACGTATCGGGGGAGGTACTCAAGCAAATTGAGCAAATTATTGATCTGAAATACCCCTTCAAGCGGTTTAGAAGCGTAGTACAACAGGCCTTACAAGAGGAACAAAAGATAGCTTGGGAGGTGGGGAATCTTGCCTTGGGGGTACTGCGCGACTGTTTGGATGAAGACCAAATGCAACACTTGGTAGATAAATATCAATACGAAAAAAGGCGGCGGTTTTCTACCCATGAGCCGTTGTCAGGGGTAGAACTTATTTACCTGCATTGGCTCGACAAAATGGGCAATGCTTCGGCTACTCACTTGCCCAAAACTCTGAAAAATATTGAAAAATTGATTAGAAAATGAGGGGATGTGTCTGGAATCGTACCCTACCAACTTTTTTATCCCGATGCGTTAGGAACACACGCGAGGACGCGTGCGCCAGCTCCCTGAGGTGCTTTAAACCAAGTATTTTAAATACTCAAAAGTTACCACAAATGAGTGTAAGTAATATTCCCAAGCAACCTTAAGGTAACGAATATACGATTCATTGGGGTAACTTGCTGTGACGGATTCAACTTAGTAAAATGTAGGGCTTTCTTATAAAAAATGAGGAGCCTCTCTGAAGCTTGCAAAGTTCGAGGTTTCGATCGGGCGTGAAGACACTGCCCGAGGCGGGGTTAACGAATACGCGATTCATTGGGGCAACTTGCTGTGATGAGCGCAACGTAGTTAAACGCGGCAAAAATGCCCTATCATTAATATCGCTTAGGCACGCGTTTTTCCATCAGGTAGTTGGGCGTAATTACCCTTAATATGTAAATGTCTTCGGGCAGGTCGCGTATCCATATCTTTTGCTCCAGCATATTGTTTTTAGAAGGCTTCAACAATTGTACTTTTACCAACTCGCCTTTTGAGCTGTACAACTCTATGCGGGCAACTTTGATTTGAACTCCTTTGAGTTGCACGTTGAAATAGTCGGTGGCAGGTGTTGGAAACACATGCAAGCTTTTTTGCTCGGTGGGCTTTTTGGTGGTAAAGTGCCAGTTTTTGACCGTTGGGGTACCAGCAAAAGCATTTCCTTCCAGGTCTTTTACATAGTTTTTGTCTATTTGAATATGGTAGGTGGTATAATGTGCCAGCGGCATGTTGAGGTCTACCACCAGGCGGTTATGGTCTGCATTTACATGAATGCTTGAAGCTTCTATGATTTGTACTGGGGTGTTGCCTTGCTCTTTTTGGATGATAAGGTTGCCGCTGCCCGTTTGGATGGGGCGGTCAAACTGTATGATGAGTTGAGAAGCAATGGGCACATTTGTACTCGCTTGGGCAGGATGTAATTTTACTATTTTGGGCGATGTACTTACCCGATGTTGGGCGGCGTGCTGCGCATTGAGGGAGGGCATATAAAACCCGCACACAAGGCATAGTAATATAATTTTTCTTAACAACATTAGTTTTTCAAGCATTTGTGTATATCGTAATGCAAAATTAAGTAAAAATTGTGAATTTTTCTGGGTAGCCCGTATATTTATAATAACAGATAGGCAAAAAGACATACAATTGCTCGGTATTTTAGTATAAACCAGTACGAATAGCTGCTATTTTGACAGTACTACATCATATTATTAGCTAAAAAGTACTTGGTGTACAATTTGTATATGGGTGTATACCATATAACAACAAACCTATAAGTAAGGATATAATGAATAATGGCAGTAATTTTCAAAATGATCTGAAGGCTTTTTGGCAAAACTTCAATACCGAAATTAATAATAGTTTTGGGGTTGACCTGAACAAGATCGCCGCAGATTGGAAAAATATTTTTAAATCGTCGCAGAGTTGGTGGGACAACCTGATTCCGGAATGGCAAGAGGTTTTTCGCCGAAATATAGACTTTACCGGACGCCCTACTGAAGCACAACTCAAGCAAATAATTTATTTGCAGGAACTGGATTGCAGCAATGCCCAACTTGCTACGCTCACCCCTTTAAGTCAGCTTAAATACTTACAGGTGCTCGATTGTAGCTCTACCAATATACTAAGTCTGGAGCCCCTCCAGCAGATGACTTCTTTGCTGAAATTATCGTGTTACAATACCCACGTAAGCTCCCTCAAACCTTTGCGTAAGCTGGTAAACATGCGGGTGTTGCACTGTAGTATGACCGATATAGACCGCCTTGACTACCTCAAGGGCATGCACCTTTTACAAGAGCTCAACTGTAACTCTACGTATGTAAAAACTTTGCGCCCCCTCAGAAAGCTAAAAAAACTACAATTATTGTATTGCGAAGATGCCCGCCTGACTGACAAAACGGTGCGTCGGTTTAAACGTCGTCACCCTGAATGTGAGGTGTTTTATACGCCTACAAAAGAACGGGAAGACGTTTGATGGTGATCGTTGAGCTTTAAGGCCACCCCTGTTTTTCACCCAAAACACTTTCGAACTTTAAGCATTATATTTACCATTTGCGGCTACCCAATACCAGTTTGGTAGCAAGCAACATCACAGTAATCATACTAAAAAAGTATACCAGGTTACGTGAGTCTATCAAACCTTTGCGGATGGTTTCGTAATGATAACTGATCCCCCACTGAACAATGTAGTACGAAAAGTCGCTTGTGTCGCGTACATTGGCAAGGTAACCGAAACCTTCGTGAAAAAGAAAACAAAGAAAAAGGGCAATGATAAAAGAGACAATTTGGCTTTCGGTGAGCACCGAGGCAAACAAACCAATAGAGGTAAATACTGCACCTAGTAGTATCAGCCCAAAATAAGAGCCCATTGTGCCCGATATGTCTATATTACCCACTGGGTTGCCCAAACAATACACCGAAAAAAAGTAGATCAGTGTAGGCAGCAAAGCAAAGATGACCAATGCCAGACTAGCCAGGTATTTGCCCAGCAAAATATCCCAGTCGGTGAGGGGGCGGGTAAAGAGCAACTCCATTGTTCCGGTCTTTTTTTCTTCGGCAAAGGTGCGCATGGTAATCGCCGGAATCAAAAACATAAACACATAGGGCGCCAGCGAAAAGAGGCTTTCCAGGTCGGCGTAGCCATAATCAAGCACATTGGTAGAAGGAAACACCCACATAAACAGGCCGATGCCCGTAAGAAATACAATGATGACAATGTAGGCGATCAGTGAACTTAAAAAACTGTTGAATTCTTTTTTGAAAATTGTTAGCATAATGTCTTAATTAATTGAAGTTGCGAGGTACAAGCGACAAGCTTCAAGTGCCAGCTATATTCGCACCTGAAATATGTAAATAGCTGGAAGTTAAGTTTTTACAGTTTACATACTGCAACTTGGGTTAATTACCAATCAGTTCACTAAAATCAATACTCCGCAGTGATTTTAGTCAAAGTTGTTTGCTGGTGATCAGTTATTGATGAATTTAAAAACTATTTAATTGGGTGTTTAGGCGTAAAACCGAAACACTTTTGAAAATAAAGTGAGTACGCAATCTTCATATAAAATACTGGTTTACAGTATTTAACAAGGTGAACATTTACTCGAATCAGCTATGGACTATTATAATATTTTATTTAGTTAAGTTCTGAAAAACATCTTCCAGGGTATTTTCCTGTTGTTGAAGTCCTACCAAGGTCCAGTGATGGGTTTTGGCAAGTTCAAACATGAGCGGGCGCACGTCTGTTTCTGGTTGGGCAAACACTTTGTATTTACCACCACCCAATGGTTGTACCTCTATGACACCTTCAAGCTCACCAATGAGTTTCCAGTCGATCTCTTCTTTAAATTCGGTAATAAAAGCATTGGCTTTATTTTGCATTGCCTTAAGCGAGTCTACGTTGCCATCGGCTACTATTTTGCCCAGGTTTATAATGATCACCCGGTTGCACATAGCTTGTACCTCTTGCATAATGTGGGTAGAAAAAATGACTGTTTTTGCTTGCCCAATGTTTTTAATCACCTCACGTATTTCTACAATTTGGTTGGGATCAAGCCCAGTGGTAGGCTCATCTAAAATAAGTACTTTGGGATCGTGAATGATAGACTGTGCCAGCCCTACCCTTTGGCGATACCCTTTAGAGATGGCCCCTATTTTTTTGTGTTGTTCGCGTTGCAACCCGCACAACTCTACCATAGCAGCTACTTGCTGTTTGAGCTTGCGTCCTTTTAAACCGTGCAAGGCCCCAATAAAACGCAAATACTCTTTGACGTACATGTCTAAATACAAGGGGTTGTGTTCGGGCAGGTAGCCAATGTTTTTGCGTACTTCCATTGAGTTTTGGGTCACGTCAGATCCACACACTGCTACACTACCCGCAGTAGGGGGCAAATAGCCAGTGATTATTTTCATGGTGGTAGACTTTCCGGCTCCATTGGGTCCTAAAAAACCTACAATGTCACCCGGTTGTGCCTCAAACGACACCTGGTCTACAGCATTCTGAACGCCAAAAGTTTTGGTAAGATCGCTAACAACAACTGACATAGAGTTGGTTTAATTGTTTATAATGTCTGTTTCCATACCTGACAGATTTCTGAAGTCTATCAGGTAGGAAAGCATTTCCTGAATGCAATTAACGCATCGCAACTCAAAATTAGTAAAAATGATGATTTTTTTTTCAAGGAAGGTAGATACAAATCAGGCAATTCGCAATAAAAAATTTTACGTTCGCAAGAAATCAGGCTGTTTTTTTTGATAGCCCCAACTACTGGTACAATTTAATTGACGCCAGTAGTTGGTTCATATCTTCTGTAGTTATTTTTTGGCTTCCTCGAAAAGCAAATCACGAATACTTACCAAAGAAGTGGTTTTGTTGGCGGTTACCATCACCCCTACTCCACTTTTAGTATCCAAAAAGAATTCTGTCTGCACTCCTCTTTCCGATCCATTATGCCCCAATATTTCATCTCCTGCGCTGGTTTTATCATAATACCAACTCAACCCAAAGTTTGAGCTATCTACAAAGCCTGCCCTGGCTTTAATCAAGTCTACTGTAGTGCTTTCCAATATTTTTTGACCATTCAGCGTGCCTTGTTGCATAAACATTAACATCAGCTTACTCATATCTTCTACACTACTTCTGAGTTGTCCATTGGGATAATCGACAAAAGTATAATGCTGAATGGCTGTACCATCGTTTTGATAAGGAATGGCTACCTGGTCTATGTTTACATCTTTTAGCCACCATCCTGTATTGTTCATCCCTAATGGGGTAAAAAGTACTTTTTTAGAGTAATCGCTAAACTTTTCTCCTGAAATGGCTTCTGCTAAATACCCACATAAAGCAGAACCCACGTTTGAGTATTTAAAGCCCGCACCTGGTTTGTCTTTTGTGTATGAATCAGTGCTGTAATATTTCCCACCGTCTACCAAATAATCTTTCAGAAACTCCCCCAAATCAAGCGAGGTATCTCCACCAAATGTATATATTTTACTATCGTCTAACTCGTCATAACCAGCATCGTTAATTGACCCGGCGTGGGCTAACAGCATTTTAAAAGTAATGGTTTCGTTTGGATGATGGGGATTTATTACCTTAAAAGGGAGGTAATCGTTGATGTTATCGTCTAATTTAAATTTTCCGGCATCATATAAAGTCAATAAAACAATACTCGTTACTGCTTTAGAAACAGACCCCAACATAAAAGGGGTATCTTTGCTTACCTCTTTATTATTAGCTACGTCTGCTTTTCCAAATCCTTTGATCCAAACAGTTTCATTTCCTTTAATAATAAATGCGGAAAGTCCATTAATCGACTCTTTTGTCATTTCACCTACAATTTTGGTTTCCAATTCACTGAAACTCTGCTGTGAATTATTGGTAGGTTCTGTGTCATCTTCTTTTTTACAAGAAACAGTTAAAATCAATGCTACAAAAAGCATGAGTAGTTCAATTTTTCTCATAGTTGCGTATAATTGTAAGGGTTTATTTACGGGTTAAATTTTTAAAGCCAGTAAAACTCTAAAAATAACCTCATTTGGATGATGTGCTTGCTGATAAATACTGCTTAAAAAAATTATGTTATAACTCCAGCGCTGACAGGCATCGGAGTTCACAAAAGCAACGCGGGCAAAAGTGAAGTTTTACAAGGTTCACCAAAGTAAATCCGGGTTTTTCGTTCGGTCTACAGCTATGCCCTCAAAACAGCACACTTATATCGACCAAACTCCTTTGTTTGCCTCATTTCAAGGTAACGAGAACCTTTTCTATTAAGTTATTTTAATTAGGCGAAGCCAATTAGGAGGGAGTTTATCATATTTCGTATTTTTTAGCCTCTATAACAATAAGGTTGAAAATAACACATCATAGACTTGTGCCCCACAAGTAAAAATCCAGAGGGTTGCCCATACACAACAACAGCAGAACAAACAATTGGCTTGTTTTTGTTGATTGGGCAGTTGCCAAAGTACCAAATACGAAAAACCATTGGCAGTCATTAAATTGCTTAGACCACCAATGGTTGATGAGATAACTTCAGGTTCGAGTGATTTGATTTTTTACTCGTTCACTACATTTTGTGGAGTACCTTCTACAAAGTTTTTTACGTTGTCAAGCGCCTCATTCATCAAAGCATTGCGCGACTCTACCGCCCCCCACGCCATGTGTGGGGTAATGAGTACATTTTTGGCTTTAAATAAAGGGTGGTCGGCTTGGGGAGGCTCGGTAGCCAATACATCGAGCCCGGCACCCGCTATTTGCCCACTGTTAAGCGCATCGGCCAGGTCTTGCTCGTTGATAAGTCCCCCTCGGGAGGTATTGATAAGCAAGGCAGAAGATTGCATGCGGCTTAGCAACTCTTTGTTTACAAATCCCTTATTGTCTTTATCTAAGGGCAAATGCAATGTAACAATGTCGCATTTTTCGAATATTTCTTCCTTTTCGGCATACTGAGCGTATATATTGGTTTTTTTCGATAGATTGTTATAAAACATACGCATGCCAAAAGCCTTTGCTACTTCAGCCACCTTGCGCCCTATTTTACCAAAACCAATGATGCCTAGTCGCATCCCGTTGAGGGTATGAAAGGGGGCTTTCCAATAGCACCAGTCAGGGTTTTTCGCCCATTCGCCACTTTTTACACTTTGGTCGTGCAGGCTTACCCGGTTGATGAGCTCAAGCATCAAGGCAAAGGTATGCTGGGCTACTGCCACATCGCCATACGCCGGAATATTGGTGACCACAATATTGCTTGCTTTGGCTGTTTTCAGGTCAATCAGGTCGTACCCGGTGGCCAATACACCAATGTATTTGAGGTGGGTAAGTTGCAACAAAGTGGCACTGTCAAACCTTGCCTTGTTGGTAAGCACAATGTCGGCGTTTTGGCAACGCTCTACGAGTTTTTCCTGGGGGGTGCGGGCATATACGGTTACTTCACCAAAAGCCTCAAAGGGGGTCCAGTCTAAGTCTCCCGGATTGAGGGCGTGCCCGTCTACAACTACTATTTTCATTATATATAAAAAGATAGATTCAAAATAAAATAAATCCCAATTTAAAACTAAATATCAAAAAGAAGGCAATTTAAAATTGGGAATTGTGAGAGAGGGAGAGAGTAAAGGGGCTTTGTCTTGTCCTGATATACCACCTAACACACATTTGCAACACATGTCTATTGTCTACGAGCATTTAAAATGCGCTTTCCGAGCAAATAAAACAAGATTAAAACTTCCACAAAAATGCGCTTTTCAGTAGAGAGACAAAATATTTGGAGTAAATTATTATAATTGCAAATATGACACTATATTTAGGGGCTTTTTTTTCTTGAAAATACAAAATAAACCCTAACTTGAAGGCGTCTTCAATTTTATCAACCCCTGGCAAACATGGATAAAACTAAAGATGTTGCAAGAAACACTCCTACGTCAAAAAGCAATGTTGACCCACCCAAGGTGTTTGCCTCGCAAGTAAGCAGGCTTGCCTCAGCTGATGGCAGCAAACCCAGGCTGCTTTCTACCCCCAACTATCAATTCCCCACCAATGAAGAGGGACGGGCGGTATTGACCCGCAGAGGGGAAAAGCCTATGCCATTGCTGCTCAAACGGCGTGAAGACCCCTTTGGCGTGCTTTCATCTAAGGTTTTGGTAAGAAGAACGCCCACCAAGCCTCACCATAAGACCATTTCCCCAATTAAAGCACATACTGTAGACGAGTTTGCTTTGATACTGCTCAATTACTTAAAAAACACCCCTCAGGCTTTATCATTTGCCCAACTCAAAGCAATTGTGTTGAGTTTCAAGCAAGAATTTGGGCAGTTTTTGGGAGTGGGCGAAGAGGGAAGCGCAAAAGTTGGAAGCAAAGAGGAAGGTGTTTGGGACTTTTTGGCACACCTGGAGAAACAACGCAATAATTATGGGGCTCATCGTTTTGACAACCGCAAAACCAATCAATTACTGCATGGTATTTTACAAGCTTTACAGCTACTGACTTCTCAGAAGTTGGTACAACAAGACCCTGAGCTAAAGTTGGGTGCCAATCGCTTGATAGCGTATATCGTACACTATCAAAACCGGGAAGGGGATCCGTTTGTGGCAGCCCAAAACATCATTGATTTGATTGTGTCCGGAAAAATAGCCCAGGTAAACCAACCGAGTTTGGTAAAAACACTGGGGGATATTCGGCATGCCATGAAGCAATACTTTGAAGGCAACTTAAAGGTACCTTTGCTGCGGATGCTGGACAAGCAAACCCAGAATAGCGGGGGGACAAACACCGCCCCAGACCATCGGCAAACCAATGCTTTTATGCACAAGCTCAAAAGAGGGCTGGCTACTATACAGGGGGCTTATAAAGGCAAACAACCTTTTGTAGCTCAACTGACGACTGAGGTGTTGGGTTTGATCAATCGCTATGAACACCGTGACCTTACACCAAAGAAAGAAATAAAAATAGAAAAAGAGGAAAGAATTGTTGACCCGGTGACCACCCAATATGCCTCCGAGACCAACTACGCGATGTATCAGGTCATTGGCGAGTTGATTGACAACCCAAAGTACCGGAAGATTTTTGAGCTACCCACCAAACTCCAGGATAAACGCCTTAAGGTGATCATAGAGGAGATAAGAAAAAAGCACAACTATCAGTCTATTTTAGATGTAAATGGCAAGGTAAACTTTGACTATGATGCCCGACAAGAAGTTTTGCGGAGGTTTAGCGAGTGGAGTTTGCGCAAAAAAGGCAAATCGCTGGAAAAGCAATTATTTAAATCGCGGGAAGACGCTTTTAATGCTGCCAAAGCAGAGGCAAAAACTATATTGACCAAAACTGATAAGGTGGTGTGGCAAGCCAACGACCAATTGACGGCACTTTACCACCAAGGGGTCGTAGGTTTGATCCAGCGAAGAATGTTGAGTCTGGAAAAGCTATTGGGCAAAACCAATTGGAAACAATTGTTTAAAGAAGCAGGTTTGTATGCTTTGCTTGATAAAATAAACTTTCAGGAGGGGGCATTTATGGCGCCCGAAAAGAACACTACCAACCTATATATGACTATGTGAATGGTTATAGGATTGACTCGCCCCAGGGAGGCACCGCTGGTGGTCAAGGCAACAACAGTGCTCCCCCTAAGGCTTTTAAAACCAAGCTCAAAGACATGGTCACTGACTATTATTTGCGCTATAGATACACCAAACAAAGGCTCAAAAAGTCGACCCAGGCACTCGATGTCATTCGGTACAAAAACAGTAAAATTAGTATACGCTATGGCGAAAGGCACGACGAAAGTGCAGAAAGAGGCTTGGTAAAATACGACAAACAGCTGTTATCAGACGCAAAAAAGGCTTTTAGGGCGATCGCAAGAACTTATTTTCTGAACGAAGACTTTGCGAGCAGCGAACGCACTGGTTTTGCAAAATCGCTGCTAGAAGGGCTCGCCGAAAGTACTTTTTGGACAGACTATAGCACCAATACTGATTTTGCGCAGTCGATGGCGCAAAACATGCAATATGAGGGCTTGGCACTGACCAAAAAACAGCTAAGCCGTGCTAAGCAAAGCCTTACTGAACAAATAGGCACAGGCATTGGCACGAGTATTCCGGTGATGCTTGAGATTATGGCTACTACTCTGATAACCGAGGGAGTAGGCACTTTGCCCGCCATTGCCAGGGCGGGCAACGCTTTGGTAAAAACCCTGCGCCTGGGTGAACGCACTACCCAGGTGCTCCGGGCGGCGTTGGTCAACAGCATTGCTTTTAAGCTGGCGGGTCAAAGCGAATATTCGGGGCTGGGCGAGGGTA
This sequence comes from Microscilla marina ATCC 23134, assembly GCF_000169175.1. NCBI lineage: Bacteria > Pseudomonadati > Bacteroidota > Cytophagia > Cytophagales > Microscillaceae > Microscilla > Microscilla marina. Next base: position 10,005 of record NZ_AAWS01000056.1, on the reverse strand, counting down.
TTATTCAGGGTTTGGTAGGGGGCAGGCTTCCATTGCTCAAGCTGCTAAACAAACCTGCCCATAAAATAGTGATCAATAGTTTTATCAACAATGTAGCCATTCGTTATGGGGCACACGTAGCCACCGAAACCACTCAGGAGTATGCAGGTGACCTGATGGACAACCTCATGAAAGACGGCACTTTTGCCAGTGCCCTGCGCAAAACATTTGGTGCCAACCTGGACCAGGCAGGAGAAAAGCTGGTGGTAACCGCTGCCATCTGTGCTTTTTTTGGTAGCGCGGGATCTGTCAAGGGTTTTGTGGCAGATACTACCCTACAGTTGCAAGCCAAAAAGATGAAGGCTACTACTACCGAGGCCAAGCTGGCGTATACCAAGGCGTTGGCACTACTTGCCACGGTAGATCATTTGCAGCCTGCGGCAAATCAAAAGGGCAAGGCTACTCCTTATCAGGTACAAGCTGCCCCCAGGATGCCCCAAAAAATAGAGGAAAGCCCTGAGTTAGAGCTTCTCTACCAGGAACTTACCAAACGTGAGGCGCATAAAAAGCGCCTGGAAGAAGGTTTGGGCGAGCTGCAGGGCAAAGTAGGCATTCAGGTAGAGTATGGCAACCCCAAAATAAGTGGCAAAACTGTACAAGCCCATTATACCACCCAAACTCGAACTTACGCTAGGGTATTTAGCCTCACTACTATAGACACTGTTCAGCTGAGGGTGGGTCCCGATGCCACCATAGCCCACATACAAGAGCACCTTGCCACGCTCAATTATATGCGCCGTTACCAAGGCCTCAGTGGTAGAATGCGTGCCTGGGGCGACCAATTCAAAAAAGCCGTAGGCTGGCACGGCATTGTGGGAGTCTAAGCAAGAAATAGAGAAACTCTCGGCCATTTTGATGAAGCGGGCTCAGGTAATTGAAGCGGGCAAGTTTGACCCTGCCCAGGCCCCTGAAATAGAAACCGAACTAGGGGTTATACTTTTGCAGCTTGAGTATTTTGAGGAGGTAGCCCATTCGGTGAGTGCAGATACAAAGGGGGTGGGGTATGTGGCGATGTTTGGAAATAGGAAAAAAAAGCTCCCAAGCGAAGAAAAGGCCAGAAAAATAAGTAATGACATTATTACAGATACCTTAAAAAACATTCCGGCTTTTTCATTTACCGAAAATGGTTGTCATATGAGGGCACATATAGTAGCCAAACGTCTCAAAGACGAAGGCATAGAGGCTAAGAAGATTTTTGCAATCTCGACCAATGAAAAACCAATAGAAAATGACAACCTGCAAACCAGCAGTAAATACATCAATACTTTAGGAAACAAAACGAATCTGTGGAGCTACCATACTGCAGCACTGATTGAAGTAGAAAAAGAAGGTAAAACTCTTAAATATGTCATAGACCCTCCATTAAGTAATCATCCACTCACAGTAGACGCTTGGTTAAATAAAATTAGTAAGGTGCCATTGATGGAGTTAAAGAATGGTTCACAAATTCTCAAAAGAGATTATCGCAAAACAAACTTAGGCAAGAGTACAATTTGGAGGGATAGCATTGGCAACTTTCGGTCTAATATAAATATTTATTTTGAGGCTGACGTAGAGTTCATGACTCCAATACATATGGTAGAGAAAAAAATATCGTTTGATGATGAGTATCAACAAGCAAAAGAGATACTATTACCAAAATTTAATTTTGAAGCTAAAGCAGCTGAGCTAGCTACTTTTATTCAAGGCAAAGGAGTGAATAATTTAACCCAAACTGATATTACTAGCATAAGAAGTCAATATACGATGGACCAAATAGCACTTTGTATAGCAAAATACAGTTCGGGAATGTACAAGGGGCATGGAGTAGAACAAATGAACTTAGACAAAAAGTTGTTCCCTGATCAGGAAGAACGTAATTTCATGAAGTTTGTGGTTTATGCTATCTCCTTAGGAAGTCCTATGGTCATACAAATGTACAGTAATTATGTTAACACCCTGCAAGTAAAAGCAGGGTCAAAAACAAACTTAAAAAAGTTTAAAACAGATTTCCCCAAAATATTTTTAATTTTAAAAGAAGAAGCTAACAATATTGGAAAAAATTTCGAACAAGATTTATTTAAATAAAACAAACTATGACAGAGTCCCTTTTTATAATGAAGTTTTGCACCTTTCCAGATGGAATTGGAATTTTTACGACTGATCCTCCGGTAGCGCTACTTTATTTTGACCAACAATTGGCTAGAGATAGATTTGAAGAGTCTCATAAGCATCAAAATGAGATGATGCAGTCTATGTTTGATATCAAAGACTTTGCTAAAACACGTGCCAATGACTTGTTTCCTGACGATGAACTTTTTGACAAAGAATTTGAAAAAATCGTAAGAATTTGTGCCAAAAATGACTTTCGCAAGAAGGAGATAAAAGCTACTCTAGTTTGTGAGGACATTATCATGAGAATAATTGATTGATTGGTAAGTGCTGCAAACAGTAAGTATAGAATATACTAAATAAAAAATATGTCAGTTTCCCTTTTTATAATGAAGTTTTGCACCTTCCCAGATGAAATTGGAATTTTTACGATTTACCCTCCGATAGCACTACTTTATTTTGCCCAACAATTGACCAGAGATAAGTATGAAAAGCTCAGCAGAAACGAGCATCAGGTAATGTATAATAAGTAGTTTTGTAAGAAACTTTGCCAGTGGAATGTTGTTGCTTGATGCTAAGCTTTTCAATAGGGTATTTGAGCAACTAATCAGCGCTTATACAACCAATGCCTTTCGTAAAAAGCAGTGGTAGTTGGTGAAAATACCATTGTAGAAATATTATAAACAATCAGAATCAATACTATCCTAAACGTTCCTTAATTATGGCAAAAATAACGATACAGGACTACATAAAGGCTTTTCACTGCGAATCAACAAGAAACTTTAAAAGGTTCAGGGTAGAAATATACCTTAAAACACTTATTGAAGAGGATCATGAAACCATTCCCAGACCTTGGTATAACCTTAGAGGTGAAAAGGCTATTCAATGGACTTTACTTCTTGCCAAAGTATTTAGAGATAAATTACAGGTAGAAGTTACTTTCAATGAAAAAACGCGCAGAATATCAGAGATCAGAAAAGTAGAATGAATCCCTACCCCTCTGACTTAAGTTGTTGGATAAACGAAAGTTTTTAACTTTCGTCCATACACAAGATACTTCAAATAAAGTTTTGCAGGCATTAAGGTATCCCCTCATTCAAAGGGGGGTATTCTAACCTTGTTGCGTTTTCCAGTTGCTAGGCAGCAAAAGATGTAGTTTTTGAATAGGGTGATTATTGATATTTTTGATCACATTTGTAAGCCAAGCGAGTGGATTTACCCCTACTATTTTGCAAGAACCAATCAAAGAGTAGAAGAGTGCAGTGCGTTCTGCGGCATCTTGTGAGCCAGCAAAGAGGTAGTTGTTAAACTCAGCGGGGAGGTCACCCTCCCACACTGGTCTCCAGAACGGAGCGTGAAGTAGAGTAGGATGCCAGCGAGTTGGCTGTTGCCAGCTACTTTTCCAACACCCCCTCTCCGAACCGGACTTGACCAATTTCTGTATCATCCGGCTCTCCAGTCAAATTCAAGATAATGGCTTGCTGTCATATTTCCCATAATGAATTTGTTGATGACATTTTTGGCAAACAATAAGTGTTTTACGTTTTCTTGCCATCATTTTCTTTTTCCATTCTGGAACAGGTGTACCTTTGTTTCTGTTTGGATTGAGTTTTCTAATGTGGTGCACCTCAATATTTTGAGTACTTCCACACAATTCACATTTTTGAGCCAGTAGACGCTCTACCACTTCCGATCTATGATTCCAGATATTGCTATCTTTCGCATCATCAATTGTTACCCATCCATTCCATTTGGTAGAAACACCTCCAAAATGTGCTTTGAGTGGTGTTTTTCCCTCTCTTTCTACCAGAGTTTGTAATACTTTGTAGGCTTGTCCTTCAATCTCTATGGTAGTAGCGTACTTTTTGTAGACTTTATTACAAGTAGTTTTGTACTTATTAGCTAAAGTCTTTACCAGAGATTGTTCCATCACATATTTTAACTTACTGATGGTGTGTAGGTTGTAAGCCATACGATAGTATTGTACCAAACCTTGGTATTCAGATTGGTATTGACGGATAATACTATAAGCCGAGTCAATAGTGTGTTGTGGTAAGTGACAAGGTTTTCCTCTTTTTATATATCTAGCACTGTGTTCTTTGATAACTCGTGCTGGAATTTCCAAGCCTATATTACCATTAATGCACCTTTGTCCAGTTCGGTCGTGTTTAGCATCTTCTTGTAAGGTTCTAATGTGATACCCAAGAAAGCTTGCTTTTTGGCTTTGAGCGTGGGTAATCAAGGTTTTGTCACTATTCAATGTCAAGTGTAGTTCGTTTGCCAGAAAATCAGCTATTTGTTCTTTTATTTTAATAGCTTCTTCCTTTTTACCAATATACCCTAACAGCGTATCGTTGGCGTACCTGATGTACCATAATCTCCGATACTTAGGATCGTTGGTGTCTCGGGAGGGGATTTTCTGTGCTTGTTTGTTTAATTCTCTGCACTTATCCATATCTCCTTGTTTACGAGCTTTTGAAGCTTGCCTTTTAATTAGGGCATATTTGGGGCAAGATCTACGTCTTTTACCTTTGGTATTAGCAGGTATCAATTTATTTTCCACGAATTTGTCTAATTCGTTTAAAACAATATTGGTCAAAATAGGACCAATAATTGATCCTTGTGGAACACCGCTATAGGTTTTGTTATATTTCCAGCCTTCTATATAACCTGTTTTAAGCAGTTGGGAAATGAGGCGAATGAATCGGGGATCGTAAAGTTTATCAGAGAGAAGTTTAATGATGAGTTGATGGTTTATGTTATCAAAACATCCTTGAATATCTCCTTCTATGAACCATTTACTTCCTTTACCTTTCAATCTCATTTGCTTCAATGCTGAATGACAACCTCTACCAGTTCTAAAGCCGTGAGAACTTTCACAAAACTGTGGTTCAAAATATGCTTCCAGAATAAGTCTAATGACTTCTTGTAGCAGTTTATCTGACCAACAAGGAATGCTCAGAGGGCGTGGTTGCCCATTTTTCTTTGGAATAAATATACGTTTGGATGGTTTCCAACGATAACTTTCCTGTTTGAGCTTGCAGATAATGTCTTGTATTTTATCCAAAGACATTCCGTCAGCTGTTTCGGGGGTTATTCCAGAAGTCAGAGCACCCTTGTTACCATAAAGATTCGAATAAGCTAACAAGTATAGATTAGGGTTATACAGTAATCTATATACCCTTTCTATTGGTAGCTTACGTTCACCTCTTTCCTGAATGATGTGTAAAATCGTTTTGGCGTTTCGCATCTCGCGTACCTCCCGTTTTGTTAGACATCTAATGACCTGTTCTCCTTTGCCTTGTAGATGGCTTTCCCATCCTCCCTGGTAGGGCATAACTCCCACGACTACTATGAGAACTCCGTTACCATAGGAATCTCTTCCCGTAGGCAATCCCGTGTTCCGTCATCAATAAACGTTATAGAGTAACTTAGGTATCCCATTCATATCCTTGAATAAGTTCATTACTTATCGATCTTAGATCAAAGTTTTCCTCAAACGAAAGTAGGATTTGAGTATATCTAAGACATCGGTTGGTAAACGTGTTCCCGATGAATGTGAAGTTCCATCTCTGGATATTGGGTTTCAGGCAGTATAGCTTTTACCATATTACTCAGGCGTTGCAGAGCCATCAACTACACGTTTTCGATGATTCTCCGCTTTAGTCACATGCTCTTGTCCCCTCGCCTTTTCAGGCTTAAGTAAGTGCTTCACCTCAAAGTATTTACTTTGAACTCTGGCTATCTTGGATAGCAATTTATTTGATGCGTTTCACGGCGCACAGTTTCCCTTCACTCCGCTCCTCAGTGTATGACTACTACCATTGTTTATAGCATCCACACTTAAGCATGAATTTGGTCGTGGCAATACAGATGTACCAGTATCAGGTTTTTGTCTGCATTACTACCTCCCTTAACTTTTGGCTTCAGATGATGCTTTTCAATGATATCATCTGGGTTAAAGCTAAGTCCACAATGCTCACATCGACCCTTTTGCTTTTTTAACAAGCGGGCTTTTTGCGGATCATAGGTTTTGTATTTATCTCCTATTCTCCGACTCCAATATAGTTCATCTCCATCAAAAGGGCTTTTCCCTCCTCTGACTTGTATCCATTTGACACTTTTTGGAAAGTCAGAGTGATACAAGAGCCTGTATTCGGCTTCCTTCGTTCGATGGACAAATGCCCACCTTCTTTGCTTTGTTCCAAAGTATTTCTTTTTGATCCAAGGTAGTTTCTTCTTGGGATGTCGGCGTTTTGCCCACCTCCATAGTCGTTTCCACAATAAATCTTTTACTTTGGAGAAGCTTTTTGAAGCATGCCAAGGAGATTGATAGTTGCACCAACCTCTGATTATTGGATTGAGGTTACTGATTAAAGCTCCAGCACTTAACGCTCGGTGTTTAATGCAAGTGGCTTTAAGTGTTTGGTAATGTCTATCAATGCTTTCTTTGGAGGGTTGGATGATAGTTTTGAATCCTAACTTCTTACCATTGAGGTTTCCAGATTGATGCTTCCCTACCTCGAACTGTCTGATTTCAAAGCCTAGAAAATTGAATCCTGGTTTTTGGTCATGGTGTTTTTGGAGGGTATGTACTATTCTGGTCTTGCTGGGATGAAGTTCTAGGTCGCTTTCCCTTAACCAATTTTCTACCAAGCTTTTGCAATGCTCTATCGGCGCTAATTCCTCACATAGTATCACGAAATCATCGGCATACCTTATAAGGCGAGGAGCTTGTATACGTCTACCATAATCTCTCCGCGAGTGTTTTAGCCTTCGGTCTGTATTGGATGGATAGTGTTCTGCAATGAAGTTCTCCAATCCATGCAGGGCAATGTTAGCTAAAAGCGGTGAAATACTACCGCCTTGCGGTGTTCCACTATGGGTGGGATTATGTCCTTTTCTTTCAGCCCGTTCTGAGAAGTCTATAACTCCTGCTTTGAGCCAAGCCTTTATTTGGCGTGAAAAGGTGGGAGAAGTATTGAGCTTGTCAAGTAGATATTGGTGGTTGATTTTATCAAAGCACTTACTGATGTCTGCATCCAAAACATACTTAGGTTTTTTATTGATGCAACAGAAAATGGCTTTGACAGCGTCGTGAGGAGAACGACCTGGGCGAAATCCATAAGAATGAGGCTCAAATCGAGCTTCCCATTCGGGTTCCAGTGCCAGTTTAAGTAGAGTTTGTTTAGCTCTTTCTTGTATGGTAGGTATGCTCAGGGGTCTTTTCTCCGCGTTAGATTTGGGTATCCATATCCTGCGGGTACTACTAGACTTTCCGTTGAGCTTCAGGTTTTGAGCAAGGGTGAAACGCTCTTTCGGATTAAGGGATTTTACTCCGTCAATTCCTGCGGTCTTCTTGCCTTTATTCTCCTGAGTTACCTTCCTTACCGCCAAGAGCTTAGCAAACATTGAACTGGTCATCATCTTTTGGAGTTTGCGAACTTTGGGTAATTCATTCTTTTGTGTAGCTCGATAAATTCGTTTTTGCAGCTTAAATACCTGTAAATCCACCTGTTTCCAGTCGATCATTTGCCAGGTATTCCATTTCAACTTTGACTGTTTTGTAGTCTCCATACTAGAACTTTGAACTGTTTTTAACGAATGTATCTCTCATACAGCAGGTGAGCCTTCAGCTTATCCTGCTCATTACAAGCAGGCGTTTGCTTCCTCTCACATCCCTTGGCTTGGGGCGTTTCTTTGCGGGTAACTACTCTGAGATTCCAGAGAACTTCCCCAAACCTTGAATCGTTCCTGTTTATGATTGGTACTGACCTTAGAATTGCTCAATCCACCGAAGCTGTGAGGAAAGCATCAGGAAAAACCGCAAAACATTTTTCCTTTCCTACTTTGGCTTATGCTCATGTTTTGAACGCTGGGTGTCAGTGCTTTTCCCAACTTACTCGTCACGATGGTTTACAAACATTCACTTTCGTTATTCATAGTCAGTTGCTGGCAGCTACCCTGGATTGCACTACCAGTTGTGCCGCTTTTAGTGCCGCTTCAGCTATTGGAGATACCACTTTCCAATCACTGGACACTATGCTTTCAATCAGATGCCTAGATGGAGGGACTTGCACCCTCATCATAAACAAGTTCTCTTGGTTTCAGGCTCTCGCCTTTCCCTGTTGACCATCGGTTGATGGTGGGGTGAACTTCAGAAGCCGTGACTTCTTGGTATCACCAACGACCCACACTTTGCGCCCCAGTGCAGCGGAACGAATAGCGTTTTCTATCAGATTGTTATCAATCTGCACCTCTCCATGCCAGAGGTATCGAATCAATTTCTGCCAACGTTTTTGGATGTATTCAATCGCTTTATAAAGCTTCATTTTGGGCTTGAGCTTGGTTTTGGTTTTATGCATCCAATGCTTGAGCTTCATCAAAGGAGTACCCGCTTTTTGCCTACGTAGCAAGCTTGCTCCTGTTGTATCCAATCCTTGTTTTTTGATCTGCTTCTCGATAAGATATAGTTCTCCAATGAACTCCAGAGGAGCTTCGGTCAGGGAAGGGTGTGCCTTGCTGACTTCGAATATTTTGCGCCTCGCGTGCGCCCAACACCCAAACAATGTCATATGTTCATTTTCTTCAAAATGATCATAGACCCCATAGCCATCAGTCTGGATTTTTCCTTTGAAATGAGCTAGAATTTTATCTGGAGGTTCACTACCCCTTGAGTGATGATATTGGATAAAACAGGCTTTACCTGACTGATAATACCATAAATAGCCTTGGTGGATGTTTTTTTTCTTTTCGCGGTCGAGTACCTTGATAGGGGGCTCATCGATTCTTATATAATTGCTTGAAAGTACTTCTTTTTGCAACAAATCGTACAATGGAGTGAGTAATTGGGCGATTTTTTCAACCCAAGAGTTGAACGTAGAAGAACCTATCCGAACCCCTGACCGCTCAAAGCGCTGGAGTTGACGATATAAAGGCAAGTGGTCACAGTATTTATCACAAATAATTTGGGCAAGTAGTGCTGCATCTGCCAAACACCTGTTGATAGGGCGTTCAGGCTTAGCCGCCATTATTTTTTTAGCGTGCAAACCATCTGCTACATCTTTGATATAACAATGGCGAATGTAACGAATGACCACCAAATGACCTGGCACATAATCGAGTACCTCGGTAATTCGGTCAGGCAAACGACGCATATCTTCGGTGATGGGTTCATCAGGAGTGATCACCACTTCTTTGCGTGGTAAGTGCTCAGGGAACTTGCCCTCAGCATTTAAAAGTTTATTAGATGTTTTTTTGGGAGGTGAAGCGGACTTAACCGTATCTACTACTTCTTCCCCGAATGCAAGTTCGGGATTTTCAACTTGCGCTTTTTTTTTGCAGGGGTGTAGTTGCTACCACGAGACTCTGACTTGGTGTCATAGGTCAAACGAAGTAGTTCATCAAGCTGGGCTTTGAGTTCAGTCATCTCTAGATTTTGGTTTGAGATAAGCGCCTTCAAATCAGCATTTTCTTTGGCAAGTGCCTCATATGTAGGTTTTTGTTCCTGCATAGGGCAAAACTATTAAATCTAACCGAAATATCTACGCTTTTGCCAAATAACGTTTGCGATAAGTCACCGAACTCAAAGAAATACCTGATAAAAGTAAATGAGCTTCGGAAGCAGTCAGTGGGCGGGTACCCCAACTCATCTGAGGGCGTTCATAAGTACCTGTTTCTAAACGCTTGTAGTAAATCGCAAAACCATCTCCTTCCCAACATAGTAACTTTACCCGATCACGACGACGATTGAAAAATATAAACACTGAGCCACTGGTGAGCAATTCACCAAAGCGCTCCATCACCAAGTTACACAAGCCCTCGAAGCCTTTGCGAAAATCGCATACCTCGGTATATAAATATATGACGACGCTA
>NZ_AAWS01000055.1 GCF_000169175.1 Microscilla marina ATCC 23134 | reverse complement strand
TGAGTGTGGTACCGTCACTATTTGTACGAACCAACCCCATAACAGAGCTACCAAAGAAATCAAAAGAACCTAGTAAAAGGTAGCCTTCACTTCCTCCATTTATGGCTTTTACAAAACGTCCACTATTTACACCATCAACGTCTTTACCTAAATCTCCAAACTCTTTTACCCAATCCATAGTACCATCGGCTTTTACTTTCATCAAAAAAGCAGTAGACGCAGTGATATTATTCGTTAACGCCTCTCTTTTCAAAACATTGGTTCCTGCTACTATATACCCATCAGACACAGGCTCTATACTTTCTGCAATTTGCTCGTTTTCTAGGGAAATTACATACTCTGCCAATGACTTTCCGTCTGCATCTACCTTCACTATGTATACATCACCGTTATCGTTCAAATTGGTATTGCCAACAATTACATAATCTTTCCCATCAACCTTTATCTCAGCACCTGTTTGATTCTTGCTATCTAGTTTTCCATAGTTTTCTTCCCAACGTATTCCACCAATATCATTCAAACGAATAATTCTTGCATCAGTGTCATCAGGTAATCTTTTCGAGGTTCCCACCCACAAGAAGTCATTCACATCTGCTCCGTTGAGTTGAGTAGATATTTCGATGATATTGCCTAAACCATCTACTGCATTTGTGATTCCGTCAGACTTCTCAAATACTACATCTCTATTATTATCAATTTTAATTGCTTTAATATTATTATTTTGGGCAATTGTTCCATCACCAGTAGTTCCTATCATCATATACCCTCCATTGATTGCTGAGATATAATACCCTTGATCTGTTTTGGTTGTAGTGGCATATTCTTTATAACCTAACTGTGTACCACTTGCATCAACCTGGTAGAGTAAAAAATTAGTCGTATCACCCTTAGTTCCTTCTCCCAATACCAGGAAGTTACCATCTACCTCTATAGCTGAACGAGCCACCGTCACATTGCCATCATTAGTAGAATCAATCCCATAGTGTTGTGTCCACTGTACGTTACCATTGGCATCTGCTTTTGCCAAAAAAGCTTGTTCATAAAGATTAAATGATGTAGTAGAACCCACAATTAGATAACCACCATCAGTGGTAGAAACCATTGCATTTGCAGTTTCGTTTTTAGCACTCCCAAAAAACTTGATAAACTGATTTGTATTATTTGGTTCAGGGGTTTTAGTACATCCTGCAAAAATTAACAGAATTAATAAACTATAAGCCAGCTTCATAAATCAACTATTTTAATTACTTTCCTTTAGAATGAGTGGTTAGCTCAATGTTTTAAAATATTACTTAATTTTATCTTAATCACTCTTAGGGTAGTTCCCTTTCTGATAAAGATCGTCGTGTGAGCAATAGAAATACAATGGCACCAACAACAAATCCAGCCATTACCAATATAATAGGTGTAGTGTGTTTAAACTTGGTAAGCACTAATGTAACTAAGGCAAATGCCATAATTAAAAACAAGATAATGCCTCCTTTTAAAATTAAGTTTAAGCTACGCTTCAAACGACAACCATGCCTGTATATTACATAAAACCCAGCGAATGCAGGCCCTAATAATAATACAAGCATTGAGGCAAAATAAGAGGGATTTTGTAACGCTTTTGCAGGATTTCTTATCAAACGCATGATTGAGCTTCGTATTCTGGAGAAAAACCCTCTGGCTTTTATGTTAGATCCTTTCTTCTTGGCATCTAGTTTAGGCAAAGGCTTCGCTATTTTTGATGCCAATGCTTCCCATAATTTCACACTACCATTGTCAAAACCAAGTGCCCATATACCTACCCCTCCTATTTTTTTACTAATGATCCAGTCATATTTTTTAGCCAAAGACAAGCTGTCTTCATACCAAATCTGGTGATATTTTCCATCGATTTTGAATGGATAATACATCGACATGCTTTCGGGTTCTTCATACCCTTCTGCATTTCCCAAAAACTTTTGAATGTCAAAGTAAGTTCTGTATTTCACAAACTCGCTGGCGCTCGCTGAACCTAATTTATCTGTGATCCACTCTCCCCCATAATAATTTACAGTAAGTAGTAATTTTTCAGCAGTAACACCAGAAGCGAGGTATTCATCAACTGCACGATTCATATCATAGTCCCACCATTTGCCTCCCGACTTAATTATGCTTAAAGGGCCTGAAATATCTTGTGTTTTTTCGCCATAAAATTCATTTCCTGACAGTACAAAAAGATTTACGTATTTGTCAAGCGCTCTTACATCATACGCATCATCAAAATTAATTGGAGGCAAAGAAATAGTAAGCCAAGAGTTTTTTACTGCTTTTCTTAGTTGTGACGATAAGTCAAGTACAAACTCAGTAAACGCTTGTTTTTGATCGCTACCCAGTCCTTCAAAGTCAAGATGAACTCCATGTGCTTCACGCTCTTTAAGTAAAGCTAAAATGATTCTGATAAAATTGGTTTGAGCTGCTTGGTTGGTTAAAAAGGCCTTGTTACTCTCAGCCCCACCAAGGTATACACTCATTAGTATCTTAGTATTGTATTTTTTAGCCTCAGTAATCATTTTTGTACTTTTCCATTCTTTGATAGCCGCCGGATTGGTATAGGTACCACTGCCAGGGTCTAATTGATAAGAGAAAAAGGCTACTGCAGAAAGTAATGAGAAGTTATAATTTTTATAAGCATCTTTCATCCAGTGTGGATGCCAACCAAAGGTTTTAAGTTTATCTTTTAGTTTATGCTTTTTATATTGATACAGGGGGTGCTTGGATTTCCCAAACTTTAGCTTTCGCTGCAAGCCCGCCTGAAAACTTTTATCTTTGTTAGACTCTTGATATAGAAAATTGAGTACTTCCTGCTTGACAGACAAGTATCTGGAAGCAAAGTTAGTAGTGTCTATAGAACGAATGGTATCCTTTTTTTCTTTAGGCTTTCCATCGTCTGACAACTTTTCCATCTCAATAAAGTGGCTTGGGTCAAATACTGGCGTTGGTTTTTGAGTGGTTCCAGTTTCGCCAACACCACCAGGTACAAATGTTTGTTTTTTATCGTAAAATGTTCCGGTTTGGGTTGTTTTTTTTTCGTTAGCCTTCTCTGCATCAGCCTTGGCTTTCTGCAGTGCTTCTTGTGCTTTTTTTATACTATCAGCTTTAGCCTGTTTTGCTGCTTTGTTTTTTTGATCAACTGTTTCGTTTATTTTATCAACTATTTGGGCAACTACAAAGTTGTGGCAAGCAAATGAGATAAAGATTATGGTTAGTAATTTCTTCAATGCCATCAAAATAATATTTTTGGTTCGAAAAGATAAATTGAATTAAAGATTATCGTTATTAATTTGTTCACGGGAAAACTCTAATAACTTTAGTTGTTTGATAAACTAAGTCTTAAGATATGATTTTGTAATAGTAATTTTTGTGCTAAATTCAAGGGAATTGAAAAAAGCATAATGCCTGATACAAAATTCGTGCTTCCTTAGCTATAAATTACTTTTTTTTAAAAAATGTTTGCTTGATGTAATGTTTTATATTCATATCTCATACAATTTCAAACCTTGTAATTTATATTTGTGCAAAAATAAATAAATCTAGCCATAGAGTAACAAAATTCCCAATAAAAAAACATTAATTTGTGTTATGAAGAAGGTTTTTTTCTTAATTATACTATCACTTTTCGCTTTAGGGAGTGGTCAAAGTCAAGATTTGCCAACTAGTCCTCCCCAACCACCTCCACCTTGCGCCAAAACTCTTGAAGAAATGGCAGTTAGTTATCGAGGTACATCACTACAACAGATCGCTTATAAATTGTTTGCAATCAAGTACAAAAAAGACTGGGTATTGGTGGTACTTGATGAGAAACAAAACTTTTATACTTTCAAAAAATCACCTGATGGCAATGAGCTTATTAGAAATTCTAAGTTATTTGACGATAATATATGTAAACTAATTTCGAGCAACACATTAGATATAAAAATAAAACCTAAAACCATTGCTCAACTAGACTTGGCCTGCTACTATAAATTTAACCGTGCAGGCAGGCGCTTTTACAATTCACTGATTGCTCTGGATGATCCTAGTGCAGGTAAAGGTTTTTGGGATGCTGTAGCTGGAGTATTAGTATTACCCATAAAAGGACTTGCTTTTATATTTGTAAAACCTTTCCAAAAACTTTTTGCTTCGAAAAAAGGTGCTGCACTTAAACAAGTAGATACAATCAAAAAACAAAAAGATAGTATTGATAAAAAAATGAAGACGCTGGATAGCAAAAAGAAAAAACTAGATGACTTGCTGAAAAAGATGAAAAAGCTTGAAGAAGAACAAGCAAAAAAACTCGAGCAAAAAAAATAAAAATCTTAACCCCTATTTAACAATCCCCATTTCCTAATGTTATGAGTCAGATCAGGCAACTAAATAAAGAAGTAATGCACCTCTCTATCTTTGGTAGTTTTATTGGAGCTGCATTGGCTTTTTATGACATTGGAGCTATTACTTTGTTTTTACAAAAGTTTAGCGCAAGTCAATTACCAGAAGTTTTCATTATTTCCGGAATATCAAGTATGGTACTATCTGCTATATTTATCTATTCTCAGCCTTACTTCTCATTCTCAAGCCTAACCAATGGTTTTTTTATACTCATAGCATTTACATTACTTGCTATATTTACCAGCGTCTACCTCAACCTACACCCCAATGCAATACGTTTTGCGCTTATATTTATGGGACCTCTCAATAGTATTGCGCTATTGATATTTTGGGGCACATTTGGGCGTATATTTAACGTACAAGAAAGTAAACGACTCGCAGGAAAGGTAAGTGCAGGCTTAGCTATCGGGCAAATTATTGCATTGTTTGCTATTCCTCAAATTCTCAATATATCAGGTCTTTCTACTGTATTGCTGTTATTTCTTAGCGCTTTTTTTATTACAATAGCCACCACCTACTCCATTATAGGCATAAGCCGCCGCTACCGTTTTTTAAGTGTATTGAACGATAGCGCACAATTGATTAGAAGTACCAACAATGCATTTAAATTACTTAACAACCGATTTGTTCTATACCTGGTCTTTTTTGCTATTTTATCCATTTTTGTTGCTTTGTTTTTAGACTATTGGTTCTTATCTGTTGTCGAAACAGTATACATACGCTCTGACGAACTCGTAGACTTTTTATCAATATTTGGAGGAATTGTAGTATCAGCATCATTAGTTGTAAGCTGGTATGTGTATCGGTATGTAGTAAACCGTTTTGGACTAGCCCAAAGTCTTCGCCTTCACCCAATATTGCTTATTATTTTTATATTCCTGACGCTGGCTGCTGCTTACGGATTAGGCTATACACTAGACGCCAAAAGGTTTATATTCTTTTTTATCCTGCTTATGACCAGTAAGTTTATCCACGACGTGTTAAGAAACGCCATTGTTTCACCTATTTATCGATTATATTTGCTCCCCATTGATGTAAGGCTAAGATTTGACACTCAGGCTAAGTTGGAAGGGTTTGCGCAAGATTTAGGCTTTTTTCTGGCAGGCATAGCCCTTTACCTGCTATCAATTTATACCAGCATATCTGCCATGGATAATATCTACATTGCACTAGGGTTGCTGGTCATATTAATTGCTATCATCAAACTAATGCACGGCGAGTATCAGCGAATTATTCAACAAAAACTGGGAGAAGAGCAAGAAAGCCAAGAAGTAGGCTTTATTACTCTACCAGAAAAAATTGTACAAGAAATAGATCATCGAGACACACCTCAAATTCCAACGTTCTTAAATATTCTTAACATACTTGATCCTATTATATATAAGCAAGCTATATTAAAATTATTAACTTCAGAAGATACTGTTATTCAAAAGACAGCCCTTATAGAAGCTTCTAAGTTTTGTATTTTAGACGCACTACCTATTCTTGAAAAAATCATGGAGTTAAGGTATTTCTCAGTATTGGATAATGCAGAACTCATTCGCCAAACCTATGATACGCTTCAAGGAGCAAAGTTTCGCCTTGCAAAAATTAAATATATCGAGCAACTTACGCAGTCAAAACTATTCCTCGAACGTGTATTTGGAGCTATTTTATGTACCTACGCTGATGACAGCATCAAAACAAAATTACTCAATAAATTATTTCGTGATCCAGTATCACTGGTAAGGTATTATGCAGTGGCAGCATCGGCGCACGCCAGCAACAAACAATTGCATAATTTTATGATAGAAAAGCTGGGCGAACCACAATACAGCAACGCCGCTTTTGCGGCAATTGTAGCCACTGGTGAAGGCCTGTTCCCTTCATTAGATTCTGCGTTTTATGCTACAGGACAAAAAGAAATTGTACAGCTACGCATTGTACAAGCTTATGGTTGGGTAGGAAGCCAAAAAGCAGTGGATTTACTGTTACCAAAGATCAATTACTCAAACCAAAATATTGCCTCTATGGCATTAGAAATGTTGGGTAGGTGTGGTTATACAATTGAAGACTCAAAAGCGGTTCCTGTAATCATAGAACTCGAAGAGGTATGTGGAGTAATTATATGGAATATGGTAGCGTCACAAGTATTAGACAATGCCAGCTGTTCTGATATTCTCAAAAATGCTTTACTTTCTGAAATTGATTATAACTACGAAAAAATTTACAGCTTACTATCTTTACTATACGATACTAACAAAGTAGCACTTATTAAGAAAAACTTAAGCAGTGGAGATCCTGAAAAAGCTGAATTTGCTTTTGGATTATTAGACATGATGCTAAAAGAAGAAGTCAAACCTATGATTCTTCCAATTTTAAGCATTAGTAATTTTGAGGAAAAAATCAATCGTACTCGCTTTGTCCTTCCTACCAAAGAAACAATGGATAAAAAAGAGGTGCTTATTGCTTTAGTACAAAGGGACTATAAATGGGTAAACAAATGGACAAAGGCTTGTGCAATTCGCGAATTATTGCAAGATGGTAGCGAAGAGAATGTGGAGCTTTTGGTATCAAACATTGTAAACCCTGACATTATCCTAAGTGAAATTGCCTGTGAAGCCTTGTACCAACTTGACCGAGAGAAGTTTGAAATATATGCACAAAGGTTTCAGTTTAAAAATCAGTACCTCACACTCAAAGAGGCTGCATCTAAAGTAGTAGCAGCCAATAATAATGATGAAGCCGAAAATAGTAGCGAAGTAATAGGAGGGCAAAGTATTAGCAGCATTGCTCCTAATATGAAGTTTGACATTATTACTTTCTTTACAAGTATCAACGAACTAAAAAATATTCCAGGACTTGTGCTCTCAGAAATAGCAAAAATTGCTACGTTACAAGAGTTTGACGCCCAAAAAATAGTGATGATTTACGATAACATAGAAGACATGGACTACTATGTGATCTACTCAGGTGAATTTGTTTTGAAAAATAAAGAAAAGGGAGAATTTGCTCGATTTGAGGCAAAAGAAATGGCACATAACTGGCATTTTATCAATGAAACAATCAGTAATGTAGAGCTTGTAACTACCCAACCAACTTCTGTCTATAAAATATCTAAAGAGCTTTTTAACGAGTTGCAATCATTTCATGATGAAATTCCAAACTCAATTTTAGACTATACTAAGACCATCGTCGGTTAATTATTAAAAGGGCTTGATATAATTTCCAAAAATTGAATCTCATGAACTCAACGATTAATATTGTAACAGTTGATTATACTTCTGAAAACGATAAGTGGCATAAAGCTTTCAAAAATTACTTGGCCTATGCATTAAACGAAAAGCATAATATTACCATATATTGGCAAACAATTGAGGAAGTACTAAGTAATACAAGAAGTGAAGACATACCTACTTTTATTCTTGGCGTTTACTCTGCACAAAATATACAGAACCCAGAATGGCAAGAGCAAGTGGCTCAGCTTAACAACTGGGGTAAAGAATATAACAATGCTCATTTTTATAAAATTTTACGGGAAATAGTAAAAGTTGACGCTATTCCAGAAAATTCGGAAACAGCAAAACAAATAGCTTTTTATGCTCACAATACTAAATCAGGGGAACTTATCTCAGAAGAAGTATTACTTTCAAGTAAAATTAACCAGTTTTTATTTAAAACTTTTGAACTAGCCAGAGACATAGCATTACAGGTAAAGCAAATCAGTAGCAGTACTCAAATATCTGACTCCCCTGATAGAACAACTATCACTCAACAAACAGTTTTTTTGAGTCAAGTAAGCCCTCAATCGAGCCCTCTTAGAGAAAAACTTAAACAAGAACTCATTAGCCAGGGATTTAGGGTAATTCCAAGTGTTAATTACTCTATTCATCCACCCACAGAAATAAGAAGTGTTATATACAATGACTTAAAACAGTCAGACCTCGTAATTCACTTGTTTGGAGAAGAAATAGACCACCGTCAAGATGGAGTAAATAATACAATTGAAGCTATTCAGAATGAAGTTTCTGCCAAATACTCGAAAGAACAGCAAGAAGATGACGAAAATGTTCGAAAGCGTGTCATTTGGATAACTAATAGTAAATTAGACAATGAACAGTATAAACGTTATATCAACAACCTAAAGATAGAAGAAAACCTCCATATAGGAGGAGACATTTATAGATGTACTATAGAAGAGTTAAAAGATATTATTTTAAGTAAGCTAAAACACCACAATACTATTAATAACGATGATGATGCTATTGATTTGTCACAGGAATTTATAGAGGGGCAAGTGTACCTGATGCCTGATGTAAACACCACCAGTGATATGCACCTTTTCAAAACATTGTTGGAAGAACACGGCTTTAGTACTGTTTACCTTAATAATCCTAAAACTCAACAAGAAGCAAAAGAACAAAATGAAGCCTTTTTATTTCAAAGTGAAGGAGTAGTAATTATTCATAACGAGCATAATATACGCTGGGTTCGCGCCAAAGTAAATGATATATTTAGGATAAAGAGTAAAGGAAGGAAAAAAGACTTTAGATTTAAGATAATATTGTCTCGAACTATCGATCAATTACCTCAAGAACCTATTTACAGGGATATTCAACTTGTGCATCCTGAGGCAAAAACAAACCTGGATTTTTTGGGAGCAAAAATTTTAGAGAAGACGGAATAGGTAGCTGGTTAAAAAATTTAGCAATCTTTTACTTGAGTAAAATAGTGAATTTTGCACTATCCGCCAACAAGTTGTAAATCCCGCACAGCGGGAATATCTCATTCTACTGGAACACTTTATTTTTGCGTTTTACTTAGGACTTTCATCCATCCATTTGTCAAACCATAAACTGGAAATGTAGTATTTCACATAAAACTCTCCGCCATAGTTACAACGAGTACGCATTTCCAGATTGTACTTATAAGTTGTTCCAGTCCATCTCAACTGTATTTTATTACACTTTACACCATAATAAGCCTGTGTAATGTTAATCTTATTCTTAGATTTACCAAAGGTACTCAAAGCCATCGCGTGTATTACAGAATACTTCCCAGTCTTTTTCTTACCAACACCCGCAGCTACCTCTAATATATGACACCCATCTAACTCAGTAAGTACAGGATGCCACTTTCCATCAGCAAGTACTTCTCCTTGATGAAAAGTACCTACACGCCCTATCATGCCTATAGAGCCATTCACATCCAACTCATACTCAGGGTCATTGTTATTTACCCCTACCCTTCCATCATTCTTTAGAGATACCACACTTTCTCCCCGATTGTTGTTAATATCAAGGTTGGCTGTTCCACTGTCAATCTCTATACTCCAGGCAGGGCTTTTATCTTCAATACTCTTAAAAAAGCTCATTAACTTTTTTGAACTGCCAATAGGTGATAAGGTCAAACCATCATCAAGGTTTTTAGACAAACCATCATCCACTTTGTTAATCATGGAATCGATTAAATCATTAAAATGGCGTTCTGAAGGCATTTGACCTTTACGGAAAAAGCTTTTAAGTGTATCTCTGTTCTGTAGCGACATTGCTGTTAATCTTTTTTATTCTTGTATAATAAAATCACTGCCTAATTCTAGGTCATCAATACCTGCTTGTGAAGGCTTAAACTCAACTCTTTCGTTCAATATAGTAATCTGATGATCCTCAGAAGGAATCAATACAGACCAAGGTTTAGTAGCCTTGAGGAAAGATTGTTCATCGCCTGCTCGTGCAGTATCAAGTAGTACAAACTTACCCAAAAAGTCTTGAGCAACCTGAATCATTGAAAACTTTGTAATAAAATCTACGTAAGGCAATGTTCTCATAAAACTCAATACATCAGATATATTGATCTTTCCACCGAGTTCTACTGTACCTTGGTTGGCCATCAAACCACCTATCAGGTATTTATTTAACTCTTCGTTCAGCTTTTGGATATAAAAACCATAATTATACCCTTCTGCCAGCTTAATTTCACAGATAATTTTCAACCTTTCGTATGCAGGGTTCCTGATCTCAAGTTGAGTAAACGGTGAAATAAACTTTTGCAAATAAGCTTTAATGTCATACAGCAGATCACTGCTGGCTTTAGGCTCTAGGGATTTACTGCCTTTAGTTTCAGGAACAACAACCAATAGTACGCTTCCTGGTGCATCCAAATTTTTACTTGACATATTGGGCAAACAGGTGGCTTTGTATACAGCAGGAAACTTTTCAAGAATCAAACGCTCATAGTCCCAAGCTGTAATAGCCCTTTGCTTATGGTTTAAGCGTTCGCTGATACGTGTATAAAACTTCTCTTCTTTTTCTGTTGGCTGTCCTCCAAAAGACTCTAGGGGTTGTATAATGTCCTGAATACCATTAATACTGCCATAAGGACGGTCAATCGTAAAGGCAGGCAAAGGCTTTTGTAAGTGGCTCCCCATATCTTCGTTTGGTATCAACTTGGCAGTAGTTACCTGAGTAGATATATTTTGCACCCTTGATACAGTTTCAATATTTTTAATGACGGATACTTTCAGCCAAAACAAATTTCCATCCAGAATAGTATTTCCTTTTTGTATGCCATAAGGAAGTTCTATTAATATAATCCCAGTATTTATAAAACCGTTAGTTTCATCTTTCAATATTTTTGAAGGAGATAGCACCTGCCACTCATCATTCACCAAATAGCTCCACTCAATTACAGGAGGATCTTCCTCTGAAGAAATAGTAAAACCTTCTGCCATGTCAAACATTAGTGACACCGTTTGTGGGGGGTTTAAGTTAGTAAAACCAACTAATAAACTTCCTTCAAAGTTAAATTCAGGTAATAAAGGGGTGATCTGCTTAGAGCTATCTGGATAAACCAACTTATCTCCAAAAGGATAGATATGATAAAACTGCCCACGGCTATTATCCTCGTTTTTCTGGGAACGCTCATGCAGGGTAATGGCCGATGAAGATGAATAGCTCAAAGTCAATTTACGCACTTGCGGAGCCATTGGAATATTAGGCATTTGCAAAGGCTTCGACTGCGCAATACCTTTTTTAATGTTACCCACAATGCCTCCACTAGCATTTTGCATAGCAATATCAGAAACTATGGCTGGGTATACCTTATGACCAAAAGCTTCTGGTGGGTTAGTAAGTTCTAGCCTAATAAAACCACGGCTGGTGGTGTTATCATAATCTAAGTCGTCATTTATATCCTTATAGTTAGGCGGTAACTTAATTTTAGATATATCTATATAATCAATTGATGTTTCTTCTGCTAACTTACCTTGTGGCTGAGGCTCGTTGGGATGAACCCCTTCCTCTTCTGTTCTAAACAGTTTAAACATTTGGCGTTTTTCCCCTTCCTCCGGATACCATCGCCCATTGTCCAATATGGATAGTTTTACTTCAAAAACATTGTTATCAATGTCTAATCCAGCATAATTTTCATAATAACTATGAAAGCCACCATTATCTTCTGGCAAGTTGAACCACTCAAAGGTAACGGCTAAGTCATCTAAAGGTTTTTGAAATATCTCACTCTTACCTACTATTAAATATGCCCCTCTGTTTGGCTGGGCACCAAAAGGGTAAAAGGGGTTTGCGGGGCTTATGGCTCCTTCCTGATTATACATCAGTAAATCTTTTACTTCACTTACTTTAGTTTCAATATTGATTTGATCTAAAGCCAAGGCATCGAGTAAAGAATAGCCATATATATACGAATTACTATTTAGTACAACTTTAACCAAAGGCAGTTCAGCCTTAAAGTTACCAACATGTAACTCAGGGTTATAGTGTACCCAGGCGGGTTCAGAAGGCTCTAGGTCGAAACGTAAAACAAGTTGGGCATTCTCTTTATCACGAGTAACTACATACTTTGATACTTGATGCCATTTTTCTTCGCCTGTGATATAAATAAGAAAAGCATCAATAAAACTTTTAATAAAAACTTCTTCTTCTGTATCTTCTGTAGTGTGACTAATATCCGCCAAATACTGGTTTAAGTTTTTATAAGACTCTTGGTCAAATTCAAAAGTAATACTTACTTCTCGTTTACCTTCGCTCAGTAAGAAACTGGGTGATGCTATTAC
This sequence comes from Microscilla marina ATCC 23134, assembly GCF_000169175.1. Lineage (NCBI taxonomy): Bacteria > Pseudomonadati > Bacteroidota > Cytophagia > Cytophagales > Microscillaceae > Microscilla > Microscilla marina. The sequence continues at coordinate 48,544 of NZ_AAWS01000055.1, read as the reverse complement.
AAAGCCTACTTCCGCATCTTGCATTGTTTTTTCATAAACACTTTTATACATTTGGCTTTCACCAAAAGTAGGATAGTTTTTTTGAATCAATGTTTCAGCAGAAGGGATTACTTCGTTGCGCGGAATATCAGACGATAGTATATTGGTAATTAACTTCTTAGGAATACCACGTATATTTAAAAAACGTTTGTCTATAAATATGTTTTTAAGGGTGTGAACCTTAGCCCTATTTACCTGCATTGGCAGGTCTACTTCATACAAAATACTTTCACCACTTTCATATTCTCCTGCAATCAATTTCTCACCTGTCTCTATATTAGAAAATAAAGCATTGTCAGCAATATCAAACGTTAAATATACATTATCGTGTATTGGAGACTTTGGAGCTTGGCGAAGCACTGTACGATAATAAAAATCCACATATTTTTTAGATAAACTATTCAGGTTATCTTGTGCTACACCATATAGCTTAAGGAAAGAAATGAGAAGGGCTATTTCGGGATAATGAGTGTCATTAGCAAACGATTGGGCAATATAATCATCCGCTTTTTTCTTAAAGTAAATTAAGGTTTCATAAAAAGCTTGAAACACACCATCCAGTTTATATGACAACGACTGTACTTTTTCTTTGATAGATGCCCCAGCAAATACACTATCTATACTGTGTGTCTCTTCTTTGTCAAGTTCCCAGTAAAAACTGAATGAACTATAGTCTAGTCCTATCTTTGTATCCAAGGCATCTTCATGACCTGCCAAAAAATCATATGCTTTTAGTTTTTGTAAAGCAGGCGCCAACTTAGTAGAAATAGCATTAAAAATATCGTCACGAACATTTACTTGAATATTTGCAAAGTGTTCAACCGACTTCAATTCCATTAACCAGTGTTCAAACAGGGATGCTAAATAATGGATTTCTTCAAAACAAAGCCTCAAATATTGTAGCTTTTTATCTTTGCGTTTAAAGTAGTTAGCTTTATCCAATAGTTTACGAAAACGGTTTTCTGCACGTATAGGGTCCACTTGCTTGATTGAAGCAAGTACTATAATTTCATCATTCAAAAAGTCTGACCAATCACCATCAATTCTATTGTTTGTGCCATAAAAATTGACCAGCTTGGAAAAGCTTGAGACAAAAAGCAATAAATCTTCTAATGACCTTTCGTCTAATTTTATATAATCAAAATCTAATCCGTCAAACAGGCGTGAATCCTGGCTAGTACTATATCTACCGTTTTGTATTGTATCCATTACCAGTATTTATTTATCAACTATAGGTAAGCTATTTATAAATCAGTTCCTTCTATTATATAATATGGATATACCATATTGGTTCGGGTATTGGTTTTTCGAATCGTATATACCAACGTCACAAGTAACAACCCTTCCTCTTCAGAATCTTGTTCTACATTTACCTCGTCTAAACTTATACGAGGTTCAAAGTTGAGCACTGCCCGACGAATAGTTTCTTTCAAATAAGTTGTTGTATTCACATCGATAGGCTCAAAAATCATAGATTGAATATCACTTCCATAATCTGGATATATGATTCTTTCACCTTGTTTGGTTGACAGTAGCACAAATAAGCTTTGGCGAATGTCTTCCTCCTCAGAAACCATTTCTACACTTTTAATACGTTTATCAAAAGTTGGAGGAAATGCCCACCCTATACCTAAGAATGTTTTTTTATGTTTCATTGAACTTTATATCATCAGTAAAACTTCTTACTAGCAATTAACTGTTCCTACTGTACCCGTTGTAGTGGCACCTGTAGCAGTAGGAGCTCCCATTAATGCAATTGGTTTTCCTTTTATAAGAACCGTTGGTTTAAGTGGCGGTATTACAGGACCAGTAGGACCAGATTGGTCAGTGATTGTACAAGCCGGCTTATTTTTAATAAGAACTGTTGGGCTTGTAGAAATCATTGTACCAGCTCCTGGCACACCTGCCAGAGTGGGGCCTGACGTTGGATCTCCCATTACAAGAGGCATTGGCATATTAGTATAATTTAAATTAAATATTCTAACCTAGATTTAGTGGTGTACCTTTAACTGCTGCGGGTCCACTAGACTCAACATTTACCATGCTTTTTCCCTTAACAGCTACTTGTGCACCTTCTGCATTGAAAGCTACTTTAGCTTTTGCATTAACATTTTGACCATCTACGGCCACATCAGCTTTTGCTTTTATTGTAATCTTGTTTGCATCAAGTAAAATATCATCTTTAGCTTTTAAGGTAATATTTTTAGCAGAGTCAATCATTACCCCTTCTTCTTCATCCAATTTGATAAAAGTTTTATCAAATAAGATCTGGATATTTGGCTTATCTTTAATATCCATTGAAATTTGATATTTTTTAGCATTTAACGCTGTTTTTCCATCATCACGACTGGCAAGAGTCATTCTTGTTTTAGCGTCATCATCAAAAAAATCTAACACAAAGTGTTTGGTAACAATAGATTTATGCAAATTCTTTTCATCAGGTTGAGCAGCTCCTTCCTTCACCTCAGCACTTGGCTTACTAACAGGACTATATAAACATCCTAATATTACCCAATAATTTTCATCTCCTTCTATAGGTGTGAGTATTACTTCTGATCCTACATTTGGGAAAAACAGCATACCTTCTCCTTTATCCTGTGCGTCTTTACCTAGTCCATTCCCTGCATAAGGCTGCACCATACGTGCCTCTACGATTTTATCTCCAAACTTATGAATATTTACCTTAATTTTATAAGTACCGTTAGCGTCCTCATGGATAGAGTGAACTACACCCAAAGTAAGGTTACCAGAAGCAGAAGCACCTTCACCAGAAGAGCTGCTGCTGGAACTCCCCAAAGAGCCTCCTGTTGAAGCTCCACTACCTGTAGCACCTAAACCGTTGCTTTCTAAACCAATCTTGAGAGTTGTTACCCAGTCACTGGCTATTTTATGCTCTATGCCACCTACAAAGTAAGATTGGCTATACTCTGTTGGCAACCCTTCTACCTCCACCATCGTTGCCAGTTCTACTTCATTACTTCCAGATATTACAATTTTACCCGACTTAAAACCCAGCAAGTTTTGAGTTTTACGGGTTTCTAATATATTTTCCATATCTGCTTTGGTGTGTATATGTGTACCAGAGATGTACTCTGGGATTTTATTCACATCAAAGACAGATCCTGAATCGGAGTTTAAGTATTTTGTAAAAGATCCGTATAATTGTTTAGCAGTTTTTGTATCTTCTAATGGTTTATCAGGACTCTTTTCGTCATAACCTTTAATTTCAATGGCTCGCAAACTTGTGGAGGCTTCTTTTACCTCAAAACTGCGAAGGTTTTTACCATATTTAATTTGAAAGTCAGAAGGCGTTTGGGCAAAATCAGGAGCCTCTATAGAGAGCTCTTTATCATTAGGGACAGCAATATAGTTAGATAAATTATCCAAAATATATTTCCAGCAATTGACTTGGGGGTCTAAAATGATTTGATCTTTTGCTTCTGCTTTTGATTTGGATGTGTCTTTTACTTTGCCTTTTACTTTAGATTTATGCTCATTATTCTTCAAGACAAAGTCTACTGCTTCAATTGGTTTCTTTTTCTCTAGTACATCCTTTAAACTAGTCAAGGTCAAGTACTTTGCTTGATTGAAACAAGTGACTGTAAATTTATTGGGTGAGCCTAATTTTAAATCTTGGTCAAAAATATATCCCTCAAATAAAGGGGTTTTATCAATTACATTGTTGTAACCAGCCTTGATCACCACCTTGTTCCATTGGTCAAACAACCCAGACTCAATTACTGCAAACTTCTCGTGTTCAGCCACTCCTCCATCAACAAAGGTAAGAATTGCTCGGGGTATTTTATTGATGCTTTTTTTTATCTCTACGGATGTTAATAGAAACTCTCCAGGCATGGCTGTAGAGCCATCTTTGCCTGCAAAAACTTGTACATTTACAAGGGTCTTTGGAGTTTGTGCCATATTATTAGATTTTGTACTAATTAAGAAGGTTTTTCCATTGATTAATCACTTAACCTGTATTCAATTTCAGCTATTACCCGATCAATGCATTCTTCTATAATAGCTTCTTTATCCAAGGATGTTAGTTTTGTATCTTGCTGTAGGTGGTTTGTTTGTTCCTCTACATTTATTTTTATAATCAATTCTTTTATCTCAATGGGCATATAATAATTCATGTGAAGTTTAAAAATATCATCCCCAAAGTACACAATCTTTTGAGACCAACAGGCATGCATGAAAACAAACAATCAATGCTTTTACTTTTTAATTATGTGTTGTCGTCAATAGCATCGTTAGCATCGTCTTTTGCATCTTTAATATCATCTTTTGCTTCATCAGCTTTGTCTATGACTTTTCCCACTGCATCTGTACCGCCTCCTACTGCAGCAGCACCCGCTGCTCCAACAGCTGCAGTATCTACTACATCACTCGCTGCATCAGTGACTGCGCTAGTAGCAGCTTTGGCTATGCTTCCAGCACCACCTATAGCAGCCGAAGCCATAGAAGCCATTTGAGCGGCTTGGTTGGCTTTCACTAACATTTCGATAGCCTTATCTCTGGTAATACGCTGGTAACATAATTCAATATTTTCGATCATCAACTTACCAGTCATAGCATCAAAACCTGACACTTCATACTTTACAGGATATGCCCTTTCCAGCTTCCACGCTTTGACAGGTGAATGTTTGTTATCCAACAACATTACAGTGACATCTTTAAGCGTAAATTTATAGTCTAAACTTGTCAAACTTTCCTCACACCAGTTCTGAAGAACAGAAGTAAGCGTAACCAGTCCACGCTTAAGTACTAAGTTAGAAAAGTCTTTGCCTTTGGGCAGTTTATATACTTTTTCATTCTCTCCTCCTTCTACTATCGTCTCAGTTTGTACTGACCCTGATAGACCAGATATTTCCATAAAACTGTTATCATAAGCAACTGCGGCTGCGGCTGCCAAAGCTCCTTTTGCTAAACCTCCCAGGGTTAGTCCACTTCCTGTAGGAGAGTCTACTATTTTTAGAGTAAAATGAAAACCAGGAGGTGGTTGATATAATCCGAACATACTAATTTATTTTATTCTTTAAGCACCCAAAAGTTTGATAATAACAATTTATGAGAATCACTGGTAAGCAAAACTTGGTATTATAAAAGAACCTGCCGAAACCAATTTTCGGCAGGTTTATTTGTCTTATTTTAGATTATTAATCTACGCCTTCAACGTTGATACCTTCGTGCGCAAGCTCAATAGATTCAACAGCGATTTCGTTCGCAGTAGAGTTCAAGTCAGGGTAAGTAACACTTACAGGGAACGCTCTAACGATGGTCCAGGTCATTACTGCAGCCTGGCCAGCATCTAGTAGTTCAATAGTGATATCTTTACGAGCTTCACCCAAGTCATCATTACTCAAGTTATCACGTACTTCTTTCATCCACTCAGAGAATTGCTTCTCGTCTTTGAACACACCACGCTTTAAAGTAAGGTTATCAAACTTCTGTAGTCCAGGAACTTTTTGCATAAAGAATTCCACGCTATCGCCACCACGATAATCGATAACTTCTACAGTTTTTTTCAGACCAGAAACTTCTTGAAAGCTACCTATGTCTTCACCACCAATAGTTACTTTAAAGTGAAACTTAGGTATTGGCCATTTAGAATTAGCATCTGCCATGATATAAATATTTTAAATTATTGCAAATAATAGTTGTAGGTTAAAAATGATTAAGATTCTTGCATTTTCTGCTGGAAGGTAATTACGATAAATTCCGCAGGGCGAACAACAGCCACCTTTACAGAAATACGCATAAAACCATCTAAGATATCTTGTGGAGTCATAGTGTTTCCTAAGCCTACTTCTACATTATAAGCTTGATCAGCAGTAGCTCCTGCTAAACCACCTGCTCTCCATACATCATTTAAGAATGAATTAATCATTCCACGGATCAAAGTCCAAGTGCCGTTGTCGTTTGGCTCAAATACATACGATTTAGCTGCATTTTTAACAGACTCCTCAATGTAAAGCATTGTACGACGAACGTTGACATATCTCCAGTCTTGGCTGTTACCATCCAAAGTACGGGCACCCCATACTACTGTTCCTTCACCTACGAAAGAACGGATAGCATTGATAGATTTACCAGTAGCAGTAATGTTTAAGTCTTCTTGCTCAGCATTAGTTAGTTTAACTACAGGAGCAATTACACTGTTGTATCCTACGTTTGCAGGAGCTTTCCATACACCACGGGCATCATCTACAGAAGCATAAATACCAGCCATCCCCGCACTTGCAGGAAGAATGTTTAACTGTGCTCTTACGCTATTTGCAACTTTCTTGAATGCAGGACTGATAGTAGTTAAAGTTTGATTTAAACTTTCTTCGTTAGTATCAGTAGCACTAATTTTCTTGATTTCATTTTTAGCTTCTTCAGCACGCTTTGAATCAGCATTGATTTCACCCGCTTCTGCGCTCAATAGTTTTTCTAAAACATCTGCATTGCTAATGTTTTTGAAACTAACTTCGTCTTTTTGAACTATAGAAGTGTAGAGCCAAGGGTAATAAGCAGCACCAAAGTTTAGGTTGTTGTTACCAATACCTTCACGGAATCTAGTAATCACATCTTTAGCATCGTAAGAACGTTTCTCATATCCTGAATGAACATCTAGGATAGCAAAACGGTTTTTCATCTTTTGACCACATTGCATCAGCATAGCCTGCTGTAAAGCATAGCAGTCACTAGCCTCACACATTACCGCTTCTGGGATAACCAAAATAGTAGGCTCTTGTTCACCTACAAGGGTGTTCAATGCTTCTTCTAAAGCTTTTTTAGAAATTGCATTTACTTGCTTACTACCACCTTGTGGTTTTTCAGGCACTTTTTTGTCACCAGGCTTGGCATTTTTATCGCCAGGCTTAGTTGCTGCTGGGGCAGATTTAGCATCTGCATCGCGGTAATAACCACCAGCACTAACGATGTAACAAGTGCTTCCTCCATTTGCGAAGAAAAGACGGATGCTATCATAAAGTAAGAAACGTGAATCACGTTCAGGTACTACTTGGTATTGTTTACCACTTACCTCAAAGTCAAATTGTTGTGGGTTAGCCTCAACAATGTTGAAAGAAGCTTGAAAACCACCACCAAAAATGTTGTGGTATTCAGTAAGTGAACTAATACGAACGGGAGTATTTACAATACCATGCCCGTTACGAGTAGTTTTAGCAGTGTAACCAACGAAAGCAGGAACTGCTGTCGGCACTGCAGCTACGGAGTTAGGAAAAGCATTCTTTTCCTCAATATATACTCCGGGAGTTGCTACGTTTTTAGCCATAACGCTTTTGTTTAGATATAGACAATTATTTCAGAGTAAAACTTTAGATTATCTGATGATGGTTTAATCAACTCAGGAGATGGTGCAGGAAGTAACTTCTTGATAATTTTTGAACCGCTTACCAGCTCAAAAGAACAATTAGGTCGTTCCTTCATACTCAAGAGTTGATTAGACTCGAATATATATGCTTGTTGATTATAAAATTTACCTTCTACGGGTTTCGAAAATGTCACTTTGTCTTGCCCCTCAATCATTCTGACCTCTAAGTTAGAAGGATTTTCATATTTGGGAATAATAATATATCTCCAAACAGTTTTACGTTCTTCAAATGAAACCATAAAGTTGTATGGTTCATTTTTCTTATTTTTATTTATTTGCCCTAAGATATTATCCAGCATTTTCTCGCTCCAGTTTATCTCGACCCATGCCAGTGGTTTAGGTACCAAGTTTTCATGAAAAAACAGAAATGATTTTCGTTCACCATTAGCCACCAATGTATACATGCCTTCAGTAAGGTTCCGGTCACGGTAAGAAAAATTTTGTTCTGCTTCTAGTTCTTGTGTATGCACGATTCCTCCATACTCATCAAGGAGTTGTACTTTATTTGCTTTTTTTTGTATAGGAAATGGCACTTGCCCATAAAAGACGGGTAGGCAGTCTTCATTAGCCACAAAGTCACGTGCGTGAAGCAATGAACCCTGATTTTCTGAGTAGGAATTGCTTAAGTAAACAATGTCTTTGCTAATGTTTTTGGGTAATAGTGATGTATAATTAATAAAGTGTAGATCGTTTTGGTATAGCCAAAAAGAAAACTTGAGTGATGCATGTCTTCTTACGAGGTATTCAAACGCATCCATTTCATGATGACTAAAAACCATGGCTTGAGCACTGTTTTTATAGTGCAAACCTAGTTTTTTCATCAAGTGTAAGGTATGATTACTAGGTTTAAGCGAAAAGTTTCCTCCAAGCCTGTTTGAAAGATAATTATGCTCTATTGCTAATGTAAATAATGTTCCAAATCTTAATTCTACCTCTAGCATATATTTTGTAGTAGTGAGGATTATTTAATAGTAGTTGTTACGATTATACCTCCTTAATTATTGAGGTCTTGTATATATATAAAACTATAGCATCTAAAAATTAATACCACCTATCCTTGGAAAACTACCCATGTTATTGTTTTCTTCTATAGGGAACAAACGAGCCTTAAAAATCAATGATGGAGAGTACTTAGCACCCAACATAGAGAATATATATTGGACTTGTTGGGTTTCATGATTTATGAAATCGAAAACCAATTGACTAATTTCATCTGGCAACTTTGAATTTTGATGGGAAAGTACGTGGTTATGTTGAAAGAAGCTCAACACACTTGATATATAACGGAGGGAATCCGTATACTTTGATTCTTTACCAGCAAAGGATGTTATCAATAAATATAAGTTTATAAAGTAAGGAGCACTAAGATTACTGGTACGACCATTATTTACGTTGCGTTCTTCTTGAATATTGATAAGTGTGATTACAATCTGATCAGTGTTTTCATCAATGGCTGATTTTCCGTCAGAATTCACCAAATTAGAAATATTTATTTCAGGAGCATTGTCACTATAGCTTGATCTAAAATATTCACTCATCGCTTGTGCAACAGCATCAAGGGTGGATAAAATCATTTTGCGTTTAGGTTTTTAAAGCTTTGTTCTTACTGGGTGTGAAGGTAATAGATTTTCTGCAAAAAAACGATAATTTTCGACAGTTTTTCTACAGTTCTTCACACTATTTTTTGTTCTATACTACTTAAAGGCTGATGGTATTTATTTGTACTCACAAAAATAGTTTTTTTTTAAATTCTTATGCTAACTCATACTTTTACTAGTTCAGAAATCAAGAAAATATACTATAAAATCTAACTTCAGTTATAAGGTGTGAGGTGTATATTTTTTAGCAAAAACTTTCTAAATCGTGTCAGCTTTGCGAGCTACACTTTAACAAAAATAACACCAAAAACTCAACATCTTTTTTTTTATTTGTATAACACATTAAAATAGTAAATTTATACAAACTAATACCATTGAAATGTAGCTAAGCTATACCTATCATAATCAATTTACCTTCTTCCATTCATACTTTTGTCAAGCCAAAGAGTCTCTATTAATTTCAAATGCCTTACCTTTGTCTGTCTAATTAAAATATAATCCATTGAACCCTTATGAGTGACCCAAATAAACAACATCATTCTATACAAGAGATGCTTTTTGATGTTCAGTTTAATTCAGAAAAAGAAGCTTTTAGGTTTCAATATACCCTCAATCATTTAATCAAAGACAGATTATTAGCCATTACTGAAAAGGTGTTAAATGAATTGGTGCCTGCACATCAGCTCATTCAGGTTAAATCACTGATTATTGACTTGGAAACTGTTCCACTCAAACACTTTGAAAGAGACTTGCCTGAATTATATGAAAGACAATTGCGTGAGTCGTTGGGAGCTTTATTGTTTAGATTAAAAGGTGTAAGTTACTCAGCTGTAGATGATGCAGAAATTAGCTCTCCTGATGCAGGCTTATCTAAAGCACTAGGCATTTTTCTGAAAACAGGAACCCTGCCTTGGTGGGCTAAAAATGCGTGGCAAGCTTATTTAACACGAAACAGAGAATATACAAGCGAAAAATTAGAGATCACAAAAATATTTGAAATTGTATTTCAATCGACCCCAGATTTACTTATACAGCTCATCGAGAAGTCTCAAAATGATCAGCAAGTTTTATACCGTCTGGCAGATCAAATTCCTAACTACCAACTACTGGAAGTAATAAAGGCTATATCACCTGAAAGAAGTACCAGACTAAAACGAATTATTCAAGACTTTGAAAAAATAAGTTCTCCAAAGTTTTTGTCATTAGTCCAAGAGCAAGTAAGGGTTGTAGTTTGGCAAGTGATTTTCCTTAATTGGGGTTCAGACGAGGAGGAAGTGATTATACAAAAAATTTTAGATAAATTATTGACCTTAGCTAATCAACCAATTCAACAAGTAGAAGCTTTTTTTTTCCAATTAAGCATAGACAAACTCTCACTTAACCCCCACTTAGCATCTTCATTACAGCAACTCACTACCACAGTATCTAGAGAAAAGCTACAAAAAGAAGTCTATACTTCTGACGAAAAAATTCACCATTTACTATTACAACTTCTTTCGGATGAAGAAGCAGAAATTGTAATGGCATACGCTAAAAATGTTCAGGGAATACTTAAGCACTTGTCAAGACAACAAGTATGGGAAAATATTTTGGACTATTTATGGGAGAGCACACACAAAACTTTCAATATCAACCTGCTTTCTGCCAAAGTATTGCCTCAACTTACCCATAACTGGGAGCAAGCAGCTAAACAATTACAAATTACTTTTGATCATCAGACACTCACTCTGAAAGATTTTTCAAAAGATATTATAGAGGCTACTCAAAATGCTGATACCTCTGAACGAATTAAAGAACTTTTGGGTCAAATAGTAGACACCAATCAAGTAGAGTGGTTTTGGAAATACGGCAATACTCTAACCATTTTATTAGATGCTACTTCTACTCAGGTTTGGGAAACTATTTTGGATAGTTTATGGGAGCTAAGAAGGCAAACTTTTACTAGACAACGGTTTTTAAAAAAAACTTTTCCTCAAATTTGGAAAAAACTTGTTCCAAAAGTTGCCATCCCTAGCAGTATACCCACTTTGCAAGACCAAAAAATGTGGGCTATTCCCCCTATTCCTGTTCTAGAGCAACTGGCGCAAGAAATAAAAGAAGTAAAAAATATTTCTGCTCAATACTGGGCAACAGCACTGTCAACCAATGAACTTACACAAGATGTAGTATCTGGTAAAACTCAGCCTACATCACAAGAGTCAACTACACTTTCATCATCTGAAGATTTCCCACCCTCAGACAATGAGGCGACAAGTTCAACATCTTCGGAAAAACATGACACACAAGACATAAAAAAAACTGAGATGAGCCAGGCACTTGATGATGGGAAAATCATTGAGCTTATCGAGCAAGTTTTACCTGGTCAAAGTAGCTGGATGTCCGAATATGTAAAAGTAATCACTCGCGTATTCAAAATTGAAGAGAAAGTTGCTTGGGAACAAATTATTGATCTTCTGTGGGAAACCCGTCAAGCTGGTTTTGAACGTAACCTTTTTCTTATCAATAGTTTTGCTACTATTACAGATCACATTACCACATCACTAAACACTTATGAACGTTGGCAGTTTAAAAAAACAAAAATTCAAGAAGTACTGAGTCATTACCCTGAGTTCATAAAAGCAGACCAAGACGTAGTACTAGCCTCATTGTACCAAGATGTTAATCAAACAAGAAAAGCTTTTTTACAACAAAACATTACTACAGATGTTCAAGAAGTGATAGAAAAGCTTTTTACCAAAGGAATATTACCTGCAGTAGCTCAAGTACAAAGAAGCCTGGCACATACTACCGATCAACCCGTTGTTTCTTTAGAAGAAACCATTGCAAACTTGGTTGAAGCAGCTTTTAACAACCAATACTATAGTTTATCTCAGCTACTTAATGTTCACATATTACAACGTTTTATTGAACAAACATCAGAGGAGTTTGTGTATACATTGGTCACCCAAATCATTGAAGTAGAACCATCTGTATACATTTCAGATCGCCTCGCTTTATTTTTGCAAAACATCCCAGCGTTTGAAAACTGGAGCTTCATAGGAGGACGAGGGTTTAAAGGTGAAACTCCGCCCTATACGGTGGATGACAAAACACCAAGTACTAGTAAAGACAAAATAGATGATGATACAAAAAGTGGTAAACAAGTACAGGATGCTAAACGAAAAGAAGAAAGTACTGATGATACAACCCAAGAAGTAAGTCAGGGGCAAACCATTGATGGTGAAGAAAAAAGAGAAAGTACTGACTCAGATCAAACCATTGGTGATAAAGAAAAAAGGGAAAGTACTGACTCAGACCAAACCATTGATGATAAAGAAAAAAGGGAAAGCATTGACTCAGATCAAACCATTGATGGTAAAGAAAAAAGGGAAAGTACTGACTCAAACCAAACCATTGATGGTAAAGAAAAAAGGGAAAGTACTGACTCAGACCAAACCATTGATGATAAAGAAAAAAAGAAAGGTACTGACCAAAATCAAAGTAAAAGTACTGATTCTTCTTTACCAATTATTGATGCTGAATCAATAATAGAAGATATAGATTTACTGATTTATTATCTACGCTACTTTTTAATACAAAAACAACTTCCCAAGAACATTATAAATGCAGACATTAACATTTGGCTGACAGCCTTGAAAACAAAGTATTCTACCAACTTTCAACACTTTGCTCTTTCACTTTCTTCAGCTGAAATAGATTTACTTGCTAAGCAAACTCCTGAGATTATTCAATGGGTAGATGATGTATGGGTACAAACAACCAAACAAAAGAAACAAGAAACAGATGATGCTGTTGAACAAAGTAAAGCTGAAGCAATCGAGAAAGAAACTTATGAGCGAATAAAAAAAGAAATATTCAAATCTGCCAACGAACAACGTAAGCAAGTAGTTGATCAGCCAATGTATGTTAATAATGCAGGTCTTATAATTTTACACCCATACCTGCTGCGTTTATTTGAAATGCTAAAACTCACCGAAACTACAGTAACAGAAACACCTTTACCCCAAAACCCACAAAAAAAGAGAAAGAAAAGTAAGGTGGGCTTCAAAGGTGATACTGAAAAAGAAAGAGCTGTATACATATTACAATATTTGGCAACAAAAACAGAGGAAGCAGGAGAGCATGAGTTAGTGCTTAATAAGGTCTTATGTGGAATGGAAATTACAGACCCCTTTATTTCTGGCAAGGTCCTTCTTACTGATGAAGAAAAAGAAACTTGTGAAGAATTGCTAGAAGCCGTAGTACAAAACTGGAGTATCCTCAAAGATTCACCCGCAGATACACTTCGTGGCTCGTTCTTTATTCGTGAAGGAAGGCTAGAAATAAAAGAAGGCAACTGGTTTTTGAAAATAGAAGAAAGTGGAGTAGACGTATTGTTACAACAACTGCCTTGGTCAATAGGGATGATTAAACTGCCTTGGATGCCTAAAGTAATGAATGTAGAATGGTTGGTATAAATTTATCAATAAAAAAAGCAAGGGTGGATAATCCACCCTTGCTGAAATATTTTTAATCTATCAGGTATTAAACCTGTTTTTTACTGGCAAGTTCTAACAATAATTGTGTCATTTGATTATTCAAAATATCATTTTCTGCCTTATTGTTGTCCTTTCTTCTAGCATCTGTCCATTTATAATACAAGGCTTCATAGGTTTTCATTTTATCAATATCCAACCACATCAACTGAGTTTTGACATTTGCAGGCTTACACTCATTTACTGTGTCTCTAAACATTGACCTAAACTCCAAATCACTAAATCGCGCTGTCCAACTAGGCAAAAGCAAAGTAGCTTGATAAGCAAAGAAACTTTCAGGCACCAAATCATCATCGTCAGAGTTTTGAATATAAAAAGCTATTTTCTCTTCATAAGACCTGATGTCTTCTTTATTGGCAAGAAACTTATACACACGCTCCATTTTTTCGTGGATTTCTTGCACCGATTCATACGTTTTCAGACTAACAAACTGCATGCCTTGATCGGCTGTATGAAAATGAATTTCAAAATCACCGTCATCGCGTCTTTCTACTGAATAATGTTCATAAACATTTAAATGAGGCTCTAATTCTTTTACTTTCGTAATCCTCTCTTTAAACTCATACCTTTCAAATGAGCGCAGAAAGTTATCTCCGTTTTCATCTGTAAGGTATATACCAAATTTTTTATCTTCAACATCAGGGCGTAATAATATATGCTCAAACAAGTAAAAACCTTCGCTTTGTATGTTTAAGTTTCTGAGATAATCTACCACCACCTGAACATTGTTGGTAGCATCTTCTATATTATCATACTCACCAATTAACAGTGGTTGAGGACTATCAGGTTTCACAAAAACAGTACAATACTTTTCATTATTTATTGGATGTTCACCGACCTGATAATTTTTTAGCTTAAGTCCATATACCAAAAAAGTGCTATCTATGATTTTAGTACGCATAAACACGGCTTTTTCTAATAGTTGCTGCCTATACTCTGCCGTTTTCTCTGCTAGAGTAATGTCACTCGTATCTATGTAGTCATAATTCTCCTCTATGATGGCTTCATTCAACCCTACCTGGTCAATATTTGTTTCATTTGTCCATTGCCTTTTCAATCGGTTAGGAGCAGTGTCATCCAATAATTGTAGTTTGCGATCGTCAAAAGGTTTTAGCAAAGGATGCTTTTTAGGCAATTCATGATGTTTTGATTCTGGGGTAAATCCAAAGCCTAATAGAATGTTAATTTTTGTTTCTAAACCTGGTACATTCTCTGTTCCAATCAACTCTTTGCGATAATCATACGCTTTTGAGCGATGCTGATTCATTTTCACCAAGTGTTCAAAGAAACGACTCTTATTTTTTATCAGGTAACTTTGATAATCTTTAGTGCGGAAATAATAGTTTTTTTGAGAGGTTGCATACCTCATATAATCTTCGCCATGAATGGCAAGTAAAAAATCTAAAATACGGTTACGACGGTCGATAAAGTTATCGCGAGCCTGTACTAGTTTAGGCAACCCTTGCTTATAATTCAATGGAATCTTGGTTTCACCATCTACTCCATTGTCTATAAAATCACCTTCTGATTCTCTGTACAAAGGCTCTACGTCAGGAACAACATCTAAGTTTTGATGGAAATATGTTTGCTGTATTCCATTGGTTGTTGAGAATAAGTCTTTGACATGGGCCAATTGAGCCAAGTGGTTAGATAATAACTGCTCAAATAATAATAAAAAACCCTTAAGTTGTTTTGCCTGGGCTTTCCTTAACTCACCACCTCCATTGGGTACACCCTGTACTCCAATGCCGTAAACTTCTGGAAATAAATACTGTAAAGAACTATAGCTTTGTATATCTAACGGGCGTCCTTCTGGCACCTCTACTTTTTCTTCGTTTTGACGATAAACTCTTTTATGGGCAGACTCAAGTTCGTTGTACTTGCGCTTGGTAAGCATTAAGTCAAGAGAGTTATAAACTACATCTCCTTTATAGAAATTAATACTGTTTCCTCCTTGTTCTAAATTTGTATCAAAAACAAGCACTGGAATCAACGTTTTTCCTACTTCTATTTGGTTATCATGCGTTTTGCCATCTATTTGCAAGTACAAGTCTTTTACACTTGACACGCCATCTATCTGCATGATGATCTTAATCACTTCAGAAATAAGTATTCTTTCAGTCTTTGGGATCAACTCTTCCTGACGAATAAAGCCATGTTTCAACAAAGGTCCATTATATATTTCATCTAAACTATACCCTTTTTCTATCATCTCTTTCAGAGAGTAAAAACTTACTGTAGGGTTAAAGTACTCATTCAGATCAAATAAAATATGCGCCAGAATATTCTCCACCTCATCCATACGCCGTACCTCAATATCACCTTGAATATGAATAGGCAAAGTATCTACAATTACAACTTCATCTATGTCTTCACATATATTACGGTTTGCGCAAAATATATCTTTAACTTGTATGGTTATTCTCTGTTGTACCTCCTCTGTTTCCAATTCGTCATGAATATCTACATATACTTTATATAAGCCGTTTAGTGAATTTTCTAATGGGTCGGTAGGAAAAAACCAAACATTTTTCACTTCTGGTAATTCATCCAAAATCAGCTTTCGGTAGTCGCTAATTGTCAATGAGTTACAAGATAGTATTTCGCTTGATTCATAAAATATTTTTTTATCTGTTGCCTTATTGTAGAGGTGATCTTCAATTGCTGCATCAGCACGGCTGTTAAGCTCTACTATAGCATCACAAAGGTACTCCAGTATAGTGATACCTGGGTCGTGCGCGTTGTAATCTGTCCAAAAACCACCCGTAAGTTGTTGGATAATTTTAAGTCCTTCTTCGAATAATAACTCGCTGTTAAACCCTTTATTTTCTAATATATCGTCGGTTATGAATTGAGGCTCTGCCATAAAACTTACAGGTTAGTCACGTGTTTGATTTTGTTGAGAATTTGGATGGTTAAGTTGTCGGTTTGCTTGCTCATTTAGTTTACCTATCAACGCATATACATCAGCAAAAGGCATTTGTCCCAAAGCTTTGAATATGACATTTGCTTCGTCCAATGTGATTTGGAAATGAATGAGTTGACCGTCACTTTCTTGTTTTTGCTGCATTTTTAATTAGATTGACTGTAGAGGTGGTAATATCACTTCCGTACCCTCAGACACATAGCGGGTGGTAAAACCATTAAACTTTGCCACTGCTACATCTAGTTTGGTATCACCATATATTTCATAGCACATATGCCTTAACCCATACCCTGCTTTTACAACCTTTACGTGGGTCAAATCAGGAGAACTTTGTTTTTGTTTTTTAGTTTCTTCGTCTGGTGAAGTATGACTACGAAACTGGCAAGATGCAGTAGCTCTGATGGGATTTCCTTTTTCATCAAACAATGTATACTTTACAGATAAGGAAGTTAGTCTACACTCAAAAATAAACGAACCCCAGGAAATTTCTAAGTAACCAATGTCGTGATGTGTACCACTATAGCCGTAAGTTAGCTTTTTAAAAGCTTCAATTTCTTCCAGTACCCCTTCATCGTTTTGGTATATCATATTTGTACCATCGAAGATCAGGTCAAAACTTACACTTTCTGGTTGAATATTTTTAAACCTTGCCACTGGATGAGTACTACCAGGAATCTCTACTTCATCATATTTGACATTTACAGAATAACTTAGGTTTGCAGGGTTAATTGCTACAGTGATTGAACCATCTGACTGAATTGTGCCACCAGTCATTGTATTATCCTTCTTCAATGTTGCCCCTACATAAGCCTTTCGCTGAATTTTTAGTTTGTTAGGTGTATCTGCCATATCCTTATTGTGATTTTTACTTTGTTAGTCATACCAAAAAAACGGTAATTACTATACGACTTTATGCTTATTTTCAAGTACCAAATAGTAGCAATGCCATTGTACCACTACTTCTTTCGCCTTCTCTTTCTCTTGCGATTTCCACTTTTCTGAGGCACTACTCTCCTGTATTCTTTCTTTAACCTTGGGTTGTATTTTGGGATAAAAAACCCTAGAGAAAATGTAAAAGGGCTAATTACCATATTATCGTCTATATAACCGTAACGATAAATCAGTGGAACGTTTGCCCCTCTTTCCGAAGTCTTTACAATGTTCGTCAGGCCAAAATTATAACGAAAATCCACTGTAAAAAAACCACCTTTAGTTTTGAGCAAAAACCCAGCACCAACCATTGCTCCAAAGTTCAGTTTTTTACGTTGAGGCGTCATATCCTCACCCAGCAGTTTAAACTCTTTCTTAGTGTCGCCTATTAAATCAGTTCTGGTAACTTCAGCTGTTGATGATAGAACTAAATCAGCAAAAACACCTGCTGTAACAAAAGGTCTGAAGCGCTTATCAGTATTGCCAAATAAATAGCGTGCATATATAGGAACCTCTACCATTGATTGGTTTTCTTGAAAAACTACATCAGTAAAACCAAGTAAACTCTCTGTGTGTGTATAGTTGCGAGTGGCATAGTAGGCTTCTGCTCCCACGTGTAGATTATCAGTCACAGGAATATCAAACATTCCTCCTATCAAGAAACCTACTCGTGGCTTAAATATACCAGTCTTGGCGTTATCATCTACACTAAAAGTCATAGTAGATTGTGTAACACTGTATGATACACCTAGTTTTAAACCATAAAGGTAAATAGGTTTGGTATGAAACTTATCAAAAAGCTCTACAAACTCTGGTTGATCAGCATTCTCGCCAGTACCTCTCACAGGCTTGTATTCTTTTTCTATTCTTAAAAACTCACGCATGTTATGCTCAGCCATGTCCCTATCATCAAGGTAGAGACCACTAAGCGTGAGCAAACGATAAGCTTCTTTTTGTTTTGCGCGATCTAAGTCCTTTAAGCAATCTTTTATCAAAATTTCCACTTCGCTTACACGCCCTTCATCGTAGGCCCTGGTAGCATCTTTCAGTTTATCCTTGCAGGCTTTCTCTTTTTGGGCGTATCCTGCCATAGCAAACAAACAGGCAAACAGTAAGAGATAAATTCGTTTTAACATTGTCAATTATCTGGTTAGTCTTTTTTCAATTTTTCCGTAAAACTAGCACTCAGTCAAGGCCAAGTTTAAGGATATATTTGCAGAATAGCGTTGTCCTTCTTCATTGCTAAAAATTTATACAGCTCACAGAATTCAAAAAGCGAACTTTGATCATTTATAGCACCTTCACCTACTCTTTTTTACTATTCCAATAAATCTTATTCTCAGTTCATCCCTTGATCAAGTACGAGCATAGTATTATACCGAACTATGTTATTTATTATCTTGGGTAAATCCAGATAAAGGTAAGTAAATAATATTTTTGAAAAGATCATTTACTTACCCTGGTCATTTTCTTTTGCAGAGCAGAAACAGTACAAGTTCTTACTCTTTTTCTCTCCGCTTATGCTCAGGTTTTACTCCTGCTCCATCTTTCATATTAGAGAAGGTACGTGCATAGTTAATGTTTTTAGACACGTGACGATTCCATTCTTTAATACTCATATTTCTTTTAACTTTCCCAGTAGACGCTATTACATCTTTCATGGCTTCTACTGTTGTTGGCCATACTCGTATTAGGTTGTCTTTACAACCAGCAAGTAACTTGGTGCCATCACCACTAAAACAAATAGACCAAACCCAATCCCGGTGATCATTTAAAACAATGGGAGACTTACCTAAATTCTTTAGCTCATAAATACGTACCGACTTGTCCCAACTACCAGTAGCCATTAGGGTCGCTTTACCACTATCGTTATAATTAAATGCAATATTATTAATTCGGGCAAGGTGACGAGGCAGTGATTGCTCTGTGCCCATTGAAACGGGCTTGCCATTGGCTACACTCCACAAATACAAGAAACCAGCCTGAGTACCTGCTGCCAACCAAGCTCCATCCTGGCTAAACTCAAGAGAAACGATTCTATCTTGATTGCTGATGGTTAGTTCATAACTTTTGGTTGTCACACGGTTATTATAAACAATTACATTTTTTGCCTTATTCCAAGCCACTTTCTGACTATTAGCAGCCATCAAAGTAGCTTTATCTTGTGCTACAGGCTCACTTTTCCATCTACGTCCTTTTTGTTCCCAATAAGTAATTTCCCCATTGGCACTTAGTGCATACAATACATTATTTCCAGCCATTACAATCCTTCGGATTTCGCTTTGCCCTGTATTAATTCTGCTTGCCATGCTAAGGTTTCCGTCATTGGCTACATTGTAAAGCCTGATAGTAGCTGAGTTTCCGGCACAAGCCATTACTTTTTTACCAGGGCTCAATGATAAGGAACGGTTTACTTGCCCGGTAGTCACCAATGCAGGAACATCTACCCCAGTAGACAAATCGTTTCCTACATCACACTTACGAATAGTTCCATCACTACCCGTAGAATATATTACATTACCAAATGTAGGTTCTAGTGAGCGAATGGTAGAAAAGTGTCCTTTAAATTGATTATAATTAGGGTCTGACAACCTCTTGATAGCGTAGTATAGTCCATCGTAAATGTTAGGGTCTTGTGTCTCACCTCTGACATTTGATTTTTTGAAAATATGGTATGCCTGCTGAGCCACTAAGGCTTGTTCTATATGATCAGTTAATTGAATAGAACGCAGTCCCATTTTCTGAGCAATCACCTTTTTACTTAGGTTATCGGCTGCTTGTTTGGCTTGCTCAGCTACTCCTTTGGCTTTGGTTGCCACAATCGCACTTTGCTCTGCTTTTTTGGTAGCTGTATCTGCCAAAGCCTTGGCAGCTACCGCCCTCTGTCGTTGTTCATCAGCTGCTTTTTTCTCTTGCAATGCCCTGATTTTGGCAGCCCTTGCAAGTTTTGCACTTCTCAGAGCGGCCTTTTGGGCTTTAGTTGCTCTGTCTGCTTCCGCCAATGCTTTTCCTTGTGCTTTTTTTGCTGTTTCAGCACTTTTTACTGCTTTTTTCTGAGCTACAGTTGCTGCTTTGGCACTTGCCACCGCCTTTTCTTTTTGGGCTTTAGCTTCTCCTAAGTTTTTATTGGCCTCTTGTTTGGCTTCATAAGCAAAGTAAGAAGCAATCAGCGCCCCTACCATAATTACACAGATAAACGCAAATATTGCCCTAAAAATCTGCTTACGCCTTTCTGCCAATTTCTTGCGGTTGGCGATCGCCTCTTCATCAGACTTTTTACTAAAATCGAGAAAAGACATGGTGCGCTCATACGCCGGATGGTAACGCATCCCCCAAGCAAGGTTGGGCTTTTTCTCTTCTCTTTTGGCAAGAGCCAGTTTAAGGTCAGCATCTTTCAAAAGACCACCCTGTCCTGATTGGTGATTTTCGGCAGCCATTGCCCACCCTAAATACTCTTTTACAAATTCAGCCTCTTCATCTACCCAAAAAATCAACATTCCCCAAATACGCATCAAACTCTCGTGCGAGATGTCTATCACGCTATTTTCGTCTAATGGAACCTCCTGAGGGGGCATTAATAAGGTACGGTCGGCACGACGAAAGTTATCGATCACTACAATACACTCTTCGATAGACTTTTCAGCTACTGCTGCTATTTCGCTCAACTGGGTTGGGCGACGTACACGCCTACCATCGTCTCCTTTTTGGGTAATTGCCTTAAAAATAAGTTCACAAGTCCTTTTTTGCTCATCATTCAATTCATTGAAAGCCTCGTTTGCATGGACTTCCAAAGCGGTTTTCATTCCTCCAATGGCTTCATAATGACCAGTGTTGATAGGTTCGCCATGAATAGAGCTTTGTTCCCAATAATCCCAGGTACGCATGAGTGCGTGTTGCATAATAGGCAACTGATCGGCATTGTCGCCTACATCATTTAATATTTGTTGTACCAAGCGATCGTCAATGCCAGCTCCCATTACCTGGATAGGTCCTTCGATTGCAGCCTTTTTCTCATTCCGGGTCATTTGCGGAATCAAGAACTGACTGTTATTAATCGCATTGGTCAGGTTAGGGTATTGAGAGCAATCTCCCACAAAATCAGAACGCATTGTAAGTGCTACATATATAGGTACATCATTCTGTTCTGTGGCAGTAAGCAACAATTTTATGAATGCTAACGTTTCTTCTGTAGTACTAGAGTCAATATCTTTGAATCTGAAAAGTTCTTCAAACTGATCAACAAATATGAGGTAGTTTTTTTGATGTTTTTCGTATTTGCCTTTGAAGGCATCAACCAACCCAGTAGAGCTACTCATGAGTGTAGAATACTCTACATTAAATGTCATTTCAGCATCTAGTTCGGGGTTGTTTTTTACTGCTTCGTCAGTGATGGACTGTGCCAGGTTTTTGATAGGAGACTCTCCGGGGCGAAAAGTACATACTTCCCATTTGTTACTATATTCGGTTTGGTAATCGCCAAAAAGTGTGGGAAACAATCCACAATAGAGAAAAGATGATTTACCGATTCCTGATGTTCCGACAACGGCAACAAAACGGTGTTTAATTAATTTATTCAGCACCATTTCTATTTGGTTGTCGCGTCCAAAGTAGAGGTGGCTTTCTTCATACTTAAATGAACGCAATCCCGGAAACGGGTTTCGTCTGTCAACTGTGTTGATAGAATTGCTGGATTGGGTAATGGCTTGTTCAGACATGATAATAAACTTACTTATTTGATCTGTTAGTTACTTTGATGTACCTGATTTTATTATGTACAAGAAAAAGAAAACTTTTGGTCAGTTTTAAAATAGCATTGGCAAATTTACCACAAAAAAAAGAATTTACGGGTTAAAATTAGCAAAAAACTAATACTTGTATATAACTCTTCAATTTTGCATCTCTTACTACATGCAAAAACTGTGTCTAACCTGGTTTTTTTTAAGTTTAAAAAACTTTTTTTACTTATAAGTTGTAATAGATCACCACCAGAAGAGTTACCGCAACGGTGTATTATACAATTAGTAAAGACACCTTCTACTCTTTTGTACTCATTTTTATTATACACTGCTGGCTATAGCATCCAAAATTGTTTGGTAGTCTACCTCATTCAACCCCTCACCAGCTTTCGAAGGATACTGAATCGTATTTTCCCAGTGGTTAGCAATATCTGTCCAAGCATAGGCATCTGGTGCATAAACAATCAGCCTCTTTGCTGCCCGGTTCATATATTGTCCATCCCACAAGTCAGTTAAATCATCAAAATTACCAGGCATATCTGCTGGGTAGTGAGTAGGCTTAGCCCCTGCATCTTTTTCAAGCGGATGTACACTGGCATCTGTCCACATTACTACAATTTGTCGTTTTTTATCGCCAACTTTATTCCAGGGCGACTTTATGGCAAGGGCTATTGCTTCCAAGCCAGTTTCGGGCTCATCTCCCCCCCCGTCGGCTTCAATGCCATCAACAAAATTTTTAAATGCCTCTTTTTGATCAGGCAAAACAAAAAACTCTGAAGCCTTCATAGACTCCTCTCCATCATAATAGTAATCTTTAAAAGCAACCAACCTTACCCGCAAAGTATCTATAGCCTTGCCTTTTTCTTCCATTACCTGGTTGAGGTCTTCATAAAACTTCAGGGCATTATTTTTCACTTTATCAATGATGGGTTGCATGCTTCCAGTAGCATCAATGCACATTACAATGTCTACAGTATATTTTAATCCTTGCATTTTTTCTAGTTTTAGTGTTATAGATCAATTTTAAGGCAAGCAAACTTACAAAAACTCAAGCATAATCTCAGGTTACTTTTGTGGGTAAAATCATAAAGACAGGTGAGTTGCCAAGCCAGAGGCATTTTGTTTATATTTAATTTTAGCCACACAAAAAAAGCCCGAATGTTTATGGTTAAACATCCGGGCTTGTCAAAACGAGGTAAAATATTACTTCTTCTTTTTAAAGTTAAATTTGTGGCGCAAGTTGCGGAAGCTCTTTACTTCTATCACTACTTTGCCTATAAACATATCGGCTTCTATTCTTACAGGTATTTTGTTGCCATCGTCTGATACCCAAAAACGAATCGAGTTTTCACCAGAAAACAGCCCATTTTTAGGCATAATAGGTACCAATTTATGGGCATGAATTTTCCCAAATTTAGTTTTTGCTATACTTTTTCCTTTGTACCTTATTTTAAGGTCATAAATTTTGTCTTCTAAAAATCCTGGAATCGTAATAATCTGACCTGGTTTTAAAGAATTAAAATCTAACATACGCAGGTAATAATACCCACTAATCATGTCTTGGGCATTTCTTGGCACCACTACAACTTTGTTCCCTTTTTCAAGTTTAGACTTAGCTCCATTTCTTTTTTCCTTCCATTGCTCATAACGCATAGTAGCTCTGTTTTTGGAAGGTTCTATATGAGTAAGTTCATCTCGACGATAATCGGTCTCTTCGATATGGCGATAAAAACGATGGCTTACAAAAGCCGACGTGTCTATATAAGAACGCCAAGTGTCACGTATCCGGGTAATGGCATCAAAGGCTCCCACTGATTTACCCAAAACATCTACTCTATAGCAAAGTCTGCCATTAAGGTAAAACAGTTTTTTACTTACATCAACAATGCCTACTCCCGCATTGATAGGTCCATAATGTGCTATATACTCCAGGTGTTCACCAGGGTTAAACACGTCGTTTTTTATGGTACGGTAGCCATCGTAAGTTGGCGTAATAAAGCCACTAATTACACCGATAAAAACTACTAGTGCTACAAATTTTCTCATATTGTATATCAATTAATTAGCTAATGTATAGGGTTTAATAAGAGTTTTTTCAATTATTCTAAACGCAGGATTGACTACTAAAGTAGGGACTTTTTATACATAAGTTCACCAGAATTCGCTCAAACTGTTTTACCGAAGGGTAAATTTTGGCAATTTGTTCTGCCCAGTTTTACACTACATTTTATTTAAACCTTTACGTTTACAACAGTTAAAATGAGACAATAATCTTAATTTAAATCAAACAAAGGTATTTTTAATGATAACTTTGCACTTTTATTCTGTGAACTCACCTTTGCTTTTTTTCTGGGTCACTTTATGGTAATAAGACACAAACTTACACCCAAGCTGTGCAAATAACATTTGAACACATAAATAATTAACTTCACAAAATACAATTATTATGAAAGTAGCTATTTTTGCCGATTTACATGGTCGACTTTTGCTTGCCTTCAAGCTGGTAGAACGGTACCAAAGAGAAACCGGGCAAAATATTGACTTGATTTTACAATGTGGTGATGTGGGTATATTTCCAGAACTGGATCACTTAGATACTGCTACCTTGCGTTTTGCCAGACGAGACAGAAGCGAGCTGGGTTTTCACGATTATTTCACTATTCCCCATCGAAAAGCCCAGGAAGTGTTAGAAAAAACCGATTGCCAGATGGTATGTGTAAGGGGCAACCACGAAGATCACGAGTTTTTGGATGGGTTGGAGCAATTAAGTCCTGATCAAACCCTGTTTCCAGTAGATTGTTACAAACGGGTTTTTGTGTGTAAATCGGGACATGTCCAACAGTTTACCTACGAAGACGCCACCCTGAACGTATTGGGGGTTGGGCGAGCTGGCGATCGTAAAAACCGTGACAATGCTACTTTCATTCAACCCTATGAACGTCGTCAATTGAGACAAACCCTGAGCGCCAAGCCAACTATAGATATACTTATTTCGCACGATGTGCCTACCGATATGACCGACCCTGGCTATGGGATGAAAGAGTTACGCCCGGCACTGGATGCATTGCGTCCAACATACCATTTTTACGGGCACACTGGCAAACCTTTTCATCAGGAACCAGACAATAACCAAGTAACTCAGTCGGTGAAGGTAGCCGAGCTAGAGTACAAAAGACAAGAGACTTTGGCTTATGGAGCAATGCTGTTGCTGACAGTAGAAGCCGACCAGCCCTTGCACCTGGAAGTGGTAGATGCACCTTGGCTAAAAGAGTATACCAAAAGTAACTGGTTGTATGTAGACTAATGGCTGATAGGCTTATCACCATTAGCCTATATACGGTTTTATTTTAATATGTTTTGTTTCAAAAACTTTTTGAGCTGATCAGCCATTTTAATATGATCTGCCACGGTAGGATGCCCAATTTTGCGGTTATTATAGGCAAAAAATAAGGTATACAATTGCTGATCTTTATAGTATTTCTTCATTAGGTTTACTGCCTGTTGAATATAGCCTTTCCAAGGCTTACCTGGGCTTACAGCGTTCATTGACCCCAAAGTACACACAATTTTAGCTTTAGGATACACCTTGCGTAAGCTACTAATAAAGTTCACGTATGCCTGCACAATTTGCTGTGGAGTGGGTTTCCCCTGCTTAAAACGTTTTTTGTGATTAGGGTCTCTGGTCATATTTACCAACCAACTATCGTTCTGAAAAAGATTCACTACCACAATGTCGGGTACCCAACTCTTAAAGTCGTGTTTTAACGCTGGTTTATCAGGGTGTACACGATTGTACATTTCGGGCATAATCAAGTCATACCAACTTACCATGACTCCTATACCACTTTTGGCAGTGCATCTATAGTCAAGCCCCAAGTCTCTTGCAGTAATGGCTGCATACGATAAATAGTTGTTCTTTTTTGCTGGATTCATATTGTCTCTCCCGGTGGGGTCTTCGTTGCCCATGCCTACAGTAATCGAATTACCAAAAAACTCGATCCGAGGTGAGTAGGCTCGTTTCACCATTGCAAGGTTTGCTCCATTGTCCAACTCAATTCCCATAAACTTTGTGTAACCTTCATCAGTTTCGGTACGCTTAAAGATACTCACCGAATAGCTTTTACTAGCATCCAGATTGTTGTACACCGCATACTTCTTTTTTCCTTTTTGGCACTTAAGTATATAGGGTTTGGTATGCTGGTTATTCAAAATCACATTGAAGTAGTTCTTTCCTTTTTCATCTTCCAATAAGATTTTAAGTAGTTTACTTCCACGAAAAATAAAATCAACCGAAGTACCTGGCCAATAAAACTCTGGAGCCTTAGGGTTGGCAAAATTGATCCGACCATGGTAATAAAACCCGTTTTGATTGGCTTCCACCAATTGAGTGCCTGTCTGAGCTTGACAAAATTGATGGAAGCACCACACAAAGGAAATCAGGGCGAATAGGAAAGTTTTTTTCATAAAAGTAAAGTCAAGGTGAAAATACAATGTCAAAATAACGATTAAATTTTAAGAATTGGTAAAGCAATCTTGACTTTACACTATAACTTTATGCTTGCGCTTGCGCCAAAATACTCAGACAAGCTTGTAAAACTTCTGGGTGCTTAATCATTTGATGGTGTCCTACTCCATCAAAATACTGCATGTGTACTGCGGGGTTTTGGCTGGCATATGTTTTTACTTCGTCAATTGAAACCACCCGATCTTTTACATCATATATACCATACACTTGTGTAGCTTGGTTTGTGGTAGTCAAAGCATTGGCAAGAGCAAAATCTTCTATCCCTTTGCCAAAAGTACGGTGAGCTTTGGCATAAAATAATGTCCTGACTTTGCGGCGCACTCCAAAAAAATTGAACGCTCCTTCAAAAAAGTTTTTAGGTATGATGGGGCTGCCGATCATTATCAACTGCTTTACCTTGGCATTCGTTTGTTCGCCTAACCAGGTAGCAGCAGCAGTTCCTCCCAGCGAATGGGCAACTATAGTTTCTATTTCTAGATGAGCCTGCATATACTGACGCACAACTTTGATAAATTCAGGCAAACTGGTTTGTAGTTGGTTGGAGCTGCCATGGGCTGGAAAATCGAGGCTCAAAACTTTGTATCCCTGCTGAAGCAACAAAGGAATCAACTTATAATAATCGGCTGCCTTTGACTCCCAACCGTGCAACAGAAGTATGGTTTGCTTGCCTGTGCCCCAACTATAAGTATGAATGGTAGCTGGCTCGTTGTTAAACAAGGTTACTTCAAAACGTTCTTTTTTGGCAGCATCCAGTATTTGTGTATGTGGTGGTTTAAGGCTACGTTTATGGGTAGTAAACATTTTGTCCCAAAAGTAATTCATTACTCGGTGAGGTGTAAATAAGGCGCCAAAGGTTAGGCTGGTTTTGATTAATTGTAATTTTAAATTGCTCATTATTATCTTTTTTAAGGTTTATAATGTGTTTGCGTTTAAAATACTGATCGTTATTTTAAAGCGTAAAAAAATATTATGTATCAGCTTTTATTTTAAAATACTGAATGGTATTTTAAAATGTAAAAAAAATTATTTACTCATATCTTCAATGTACTCTTCAAGCAAGGCAAGGTTGCCCAACAAATACTCATCATCGCTGGTGGTTTTAGTCAAAAAAATTCCTCCTTGAATTAAACCAACAAAGCGTGCAAAAAAAGCCTTTCGGTTGATGGGGGCTTTCCATTCGTTTTGGGTTTCGCCCAAATCAAGTATATAGTTGATTGACTTTTCCCATACTCCGATATACTGCACAGCTTTGGCACTAAGGGCAGGGTTGGTGTCGTCAGCATCTACAGAGGTGTTGAGCACCACACAACCACCCCTATTGATATAATATGGATGGTGTTGCCTGTGGTAACGTGGATAAGCCAATAATTTGTCTTTGGCAGTGGTAGCAACGTCTACCATTGCCTTGATGCCCGAAAACATTTGACGAAAATTATACCTAAACGCTTCTAGTGCTACTTCTTCTTTACTGTCAAAGTTTCCGTAAATGCTCCCTCGACTAAACCCAGTACATTTTTCAATATCGCCAATAGAAGTGCTTAAATAGCCTTTTTTATTGAATAAGATTGCCGATTTTTGAATAATATCTGCCCTGGTTTTTTCTCTGTCCGAAAACTTTTTACTCTTACCCATAACGCTATTATAACGATCAGTATTTTAAAAACCTAATTTACTGAAAAATAATGTGCTTCTCAAATAAATGTCCCCGGAGGCAAACTACAAAACACTATCTTTTTTACGTCTCTTCGTTTGCCTACAATATAAAAATATTTTGCTTGATCGGCAGGTAGCAATTTCAGAAAGACTTGCTTTATTCGCGACAGTTTTTCGTGGATAGAGTTATTATATCTGTTGACCAAACGGTTGATGTTGGCTTGCATCAACCAATAGCTATGATGCGGGCTCAGGTGCTTATAGATTTCTAGCAATTCGCTTTCATAAGTATGTAACTCATACAAAATAATGCCTTGAGGATTTTGCCAAAACAACAAATAAAGGGCTTTGCACAAAGGAGTCATTTTAACTTCTACTTTGGAGTCTTCGTAACAGAGCCAAACCTGATATGCTTCATCAATGATAAGCGTAGGGCAATCGCTGGGCTGGGCTTTTGGTATTTTACCTGATGGTATTGTCATTGCAGTAAATATTAATGGTGAATTAATTGACCGCAAATAGTTGATAATCAAGCGTTTTTTTCTCCTCAAAAAATACTATTTTGCATATCCTTAGTAGTGAGGAGAAATGTTACTCTCAGGAGTTATAACTTTGTAGAAAGAAGTAATGCCTTGCCAAAAAAAGTGAAAAATGATTGCCTAACTTTAACTGGTTATATCCGCTTTTCCTGTTAGATTGCAACTCTATTCATTCTATAGGGTGATGATGCTATCACAGCCAAATACTTTACTATGAGTACTTACACAAATAATCCTAACCCAGAACAAAACAACGGAAACACTCACAACCAAGGGAAAGTAAAAACCCAATTGAATCATAATCAGGTGAGTGGAAATGTCAATATAGAAAACACCCAAAAAGACCAGGTAAAAGGCAACAAGGTTATTATTAATAATATAAAACTAGGTGGTTTTGTTGGTATGATAGGTGTATTGGTTGTGTCTTGGTATGCAATTCAGTTTTCGGGCAAAAGTGGTAAAAAAACAATGCAACAAGCTTTGCCAAAATCAAGCATCGTACAAGTGCCTTGTAAACCTCAAACAACTGCATTTAGGGTAGATGTAGCACACTTTAACCCAAAACGCCCTAGTTTTGCTGTAAAACTGGTAAGTAAGATCAAACAAGGAGTACCTTTAGCATACCAAAACAAGGTAGCCGTAGAAAAATACAATGACTATTTTTTTAATAAGGCAAAACCTGCGCTTGAGGTGGATAAACTCATTGCCAAAACCTGCCAATATCGGGGGCTGGTGGTCTATGGCGACCGCAACGCTCAATCAGGGGAAGAAAGCCTGACGTGCTGGATAGAAGTAGTAAATGTAAAAAAACAAATTACTCACCAACTGGAAGAACCTCCTGCATCTTTCAAATTCTCTATTCCCAACCATGCCCATTATGTTTCTTATTTTATCAGTGGTTTGATCAAATATTACCTTCACTTAAACGATGAAGCACAAAAAGATTTTGGTCACTTTTTAAAACAAATAAAAAGCTCGCCAAACACGGGTAATCATCGAGCAATCGCATATTGTAAAATATATTTGGGCAAAATAGCTATAGAAAAAGGAGATAGAGCCAATGCCCTCCGTTTGTTTCAAGAAGCCCACCAACTGTACCAAAGCGATTTTAATGGTAAAAACATTCTTGCCTTGAGCAAAGCTATACTGGCAAACAAGCAAATGCTCGAATATGAAAGTGAGGCAGAAGGTGATGATGATGACAAGCTTGCGGCATTGAATAGCACTCCTATTGCTGTTGCCCAAAACAATCCTCGGTCTGCCTTACCAATAGCGCTCACAAACCCTGATAGTGTGATTAAACTCGATTTACGCAATCGTGGACTCACTAAAGTACCTTCATCCATTACTCGCCTGTCTCACCTCGCCAGGCTTTATTTTACCCGTAACCGTTTGACTACACTACCAGCCAGCCTTGCTCAATTGAAAAAACTAACACATCTGTTTTGTCGGTATAACTCTTTCGAAGTCTTCCCAGAAGTGCTTACCCAAATGGCTCAATTAAAATATTTATACTTGAAAAGCAATCGTCTGAAAAGCATTCCGGCTGATATTAAAAAAATGACTGGGCTTGTTTCTTTACATCTACAGAACAATCAAATAAGCAAACTCCCACCTGAAATTGCTCAACTAAAAAAACTAAAATGGCTGTATCTTAAAGGAAACCCCATTTCTACCAAAGAAAGGGCACTCATTACGAGTTGGTTGCCTGATTGTAAGGTTATTTTTGAATAATGGCTGTTTTGCGCTGAGGGCTTTTTAAAATTCATCCCTTGCGCGCTTTATGCGGCTTTCACTACCCATATTTTTAAACTGAATCTATGATTGAAGCAGTTGTGTTGAGCTTGGCGAAGTTAATTTAGCCTCACGACGATGTAGAAACTCGCTATTGATACTAACTGATAGGTATGTTTTAAAATCAGAAAAAAAATTCTTAGCTTTAAATGCCTGTTTTAATTTCTAAATACTTGATTACCAACAATGATTATTCCCTGAGTCAAGTTTCTACAACCTATGAGCAATCAAGCAATTTTTTTTGATTTTTTGCACTCGCCTAACCCCACCGAGGTAAACCGTGCTTTAGAAATGACACGCAATGCTCCCGAGCTGGAAGTATACCTGACAAGCTACCTAAGGTTATACCAAAGTATTTTTGACAAGCAACTACAAAAAATAGAAGCGGCTCACCTTGCTTACCTCAACCAAGCCACCCTTTGTTTAAACAATCATAAGTTAACCCAACTCCCCACCGAAATTGGCTTGTTACGAAATCTGCAAACGCTTGAATTGCGACAAAACAAGCTTACTACTTTGCCTAAAGAGATCATGCAATTGAAGGCTTTGCAAATACTTGATCTGTATGACAATCAAATAGCACACCTCCCTGCGTCTATTGGTGCATTACACAGTCTGCATAAGCTTGATTTGTATAAAAATGGACTACAGGCTTTGCCTTATGAAATTGGACAATTGGCTAGTTTGACTACCTTATGGCTCAACGAAAACAAACTTAAAGCTCTGCCCGAAAGTATAGGGCAACTGCATCACTTGCAAGAGCTTGATATTCATAAAAATGAGTTGAGTGTTTTGCCTGAAGCTATAGGAAACTTGACAAACTTACAAGTGCTTGATTTACGTCAGAATAAACTCACCAGCCTGCCAGCTACTATAGGTCAACTGCAAAATTTAAGGGAGTTGCACTTGAGCAGTAATCGACTTACTACTTTGCCTCCACAAATAGGAGAGTTACAAGGTTTGTGGGTATTGGGGATTGCCGACAACAGAATTTCCTCTTTGCCCGAAGAAATCAGACAATTGCAAAGTTTGCAAAAATTGTATATATGCAACAACCCAGTAGCAGCATTGCGGGTGCCGCGTAGCAGAGGACAGGCACAAATCAAGGAATGGTTGCCTAATTGTACTATTTATTTTTAATGTAAAGCAAGGCTTGATAAATTAGCCATCAAACCTTGCTTTAATGTTTATTCAAACGCTAATTGGGCTTTGTCGGTAATCACCCAGGTATTTTCTTCTCTCTTGAGTTTGCCCGGTTTTTTGGTAATGATGCGATAAGCATTGACAGGACGGTTGAGGTATTCGGCAACAGGTGCCAGCATAGACCCCTCATAGTTGAGCGCCAAGTGGTGGTATTCATTGCGGCTTACTACTTGATAATAAGCTTCTAACGGGTTTTGGGTACTTATTTCTATTTTATAAATGTATTCTTTGCTGGGTTCGGTATGAAACTCCTGATGCATAAAACCGTTTTGCTCAGGATGAAATTTTGCATAATAAATTCTTATTTCAGGGCTGTAACTATGGGTTTCGAGGTGTTCGGTTCGCTTGGCGTATAGTTCTTCGGGCGAAATTTTAAACTGATTTCGGGTTCTTAGCAACTGTATCTCTTGTCCCAATGCATGAATATCGTCGTTTAACTGCTGTATTTGCGGAAAAACAGACCGAAAATCCCTTACTGGTGTCATCGTATCTATTCGGTTGTCGAGGCGACTGTATTTTTCCTTAAAAGCCTCATCCAAATCGGCAATTTGTTCTTGTATCTCGTTCAGTTTCTGAAAAAACCTATAAGCCATCACCCCCAGGGCAATTACGGCAAGTAAAGATACTATAGATAAAAAAATACTCATTGGGCTATCATCTGTTTGTTTTGGTGTCTTTTCTTTTGGTTTTTGTTGCGTGGTGCTTGTTGGCACATTTGCCTGCTGGCTGGTATCACTTGTTTCGTTAATGCTATTTACACTTTTGCCTTGTACTACCAGGTCTTTCACTTTTATCAAGCGTTCAATAAGTTTCGCCAACTTATTAGTCCAGGCAGTGTCCTGACGAGTTTTTTGTAGTTCAGTATTAATGTCTTTGATTAGTTTTTCAAGTCTTCTATCCAACTTACCACGGCCATAGCTACGATACCGTTTCTTTTTAAAAAGGTTAAAAAAACGATTGGTTGCCCTGTAATCTTCCGGAATGGTTTGTTCTATAGCTTCCAGTGAACTACAACCTATAGCATTGCTGGCATTTTCTCTGGCGTTGGCACTCAAATAAAACTTAATGGACTGGCAAATGATCTCCAGTTTGCCTTCATCATATTTTGCTTCTTCTTCTCGGGCAGGCAATAACTGGGCTTGAACAGGCAATGTAATTAAAATACATGCGCCTATAGTTATGATTGTAAAATAAATTGTACGGGCATAATCTCGTAATAAAAAAACCATATCATCAGTGTATATGTATTGGGTTTGTTTTCAATAAGCTTTTCTTCACAACTTCTGTTTAACCACTTGGTCAAAGCATTGTTTTTATTACTGCTTTGCTTGGCTATCTTTTAATTTTTTTTCAATTTCTTGTTTGGCTATGTGCAGTTCTTCAGAGTTTTGCTGCAGCTCTATTTGTTGCTCTTTCAGGGTAGAGGTCATTTCTTGATACTCTGCAAGCATTCGTTCGTTTTTTTGATGGGTAATTACTACAGTAATAGTAGCAGCAATGCTTTCGCTGAGGCGTTGCAAAAACTCCAGTTCGTGTGGCTCAAACTTGCGGAATGAAGCCAACTCTACTACTCCTTCTATTTCTTTGTCGTTTTTGAGGGGCAGCAAAACCAAGGTTTTGGGTGGAGTTTCGCCCAATCCTGACTCTACATAGAGGTAGTTTTCGGGAATGGTTTCTACATATACCATTTCTTTTTCGTTGTATACCCTACCAATCAAGCCTTCGTCTACCGAAACCTTTCGTTCGACAAACTTCATTCTATCATAAGCATACGACGCCCGAAGTTCAAAGAAAGGAGCAGCTTCATGATTATTGAGAATAAATATGCCACCTTGCACAATGTCTATATATTTTACCAACTGTGAGATTACCTCATAGCACAGGTGGTCTAAATCATCGCTGCTTTGCCTCAATATTTCGGCAAACTTAGCCAAACCATCTGTAATCCATATTCTCAACTGCTCTTCATCGTATACCTTCTGCAGGCTTCTTCCCATTTCACTTAGGGCTACTCCTAGCTCACTTCCTTCGTTAAATATGGTAAGGTTAGAGTCAAAACGCCCCTCTCCCACCTGATTGGCGTAGTTTTTCACCAGTTTGAGGTTGTGAGACAACTCATTGATGTAACGCACAGTAGAGCCAAACTCATCTGATTTTTTGGGCAAAGGGTCGGGCAAATCACCTTTGCTCAAATTAGCAATCTGTGTTTTTATTGGCATAATTTTGCTCATGAGGGCTGTCATAATAAATGCTCCCAAAAAGTAATGGAATAAGATGATCGCCACCAATGACACTACAAATATGACATAACGTTTGCGGTTGCTGTTGGCATATTCTTCCAGCAACTCTATCTCTCTGTCTTTTTGAATACCTGTCATTCTATTTACGGCTTTCTCCAGCTCGCTCAATGCCAACGGAAGGTCTGACACTAAAAACTGACGGATGGCAAGCACTACATCTTTTCGTTGGTATACTATTTCGGCTTGTTTTTGTAGTTGTCTGAGTTCTTCAAGGCGTTGGGTAATGTTAACATACGCCAGGCGGGTGTTGTCTGAGTTTTGAGCCAAATTAAACAACAAGGAGTCTTTTTGTGCAGGAATGGTGAGTAACCAGATTTTACGGTTTTTGGTTTTGTAAGTGGTATCTTTTAATATCAGGTATTTATGTAGGTTTACCTGGGTTTGCTTGGCAGTATTGAGCAGGCTAATGCTATGACGCTGAATGGGTTGGGTGGTGTCTATGATTTTTTTATACTGTCGGTTATTACTCAGCCAGGTGTAGTTAATCAAGAGAATCACACTAAACATTAGCAAAGCAAGCAGGACAAACACAAATGTAATGCGTCCTTGTATGCTGCTAAAGTCCAGACGAATAAAGTAAGATAAACGATTTCTTTTTTTCACACTCATAAATGATAAGTAATTACAAACTACAAACTGATAAACGATCCTGAGGGACTGCCAAACGCTTGTATTTTAATAAATAGCCTTTACTCGGTTTTTAATACTCCACTTGTTGTGTCAATCAGCAAAATAATTGATTTGATTCAATAAATCACTTTTTAACAATGATATTAAATTTAGGATACAAAAAAAAATGAGTAGATAGTATGATTTAAACTATCTACTCAAACAATATGCAGATTTTTTATTTAACGCAGATTTTTTACTTGTTATTAAAATCTTGTGGTATGTTTATTATCATATTTGCAAATTGGCAAGTAATATTTAGCCATAGCGCTCACCCTACAACCAGCGGTTCACAGCCAACCGCTATTTTAAATGTATCCTTACTTTTGCAACAGTGTCAACCAGGCTTGAGTTACCTCATTGTTGGCCAGGTATTTTTGCGCCAGGCGATGTAGGTTTTCCTGTAGATCACCCGTTTCTTTGCGCACAGCTTGTATGGCATCGCTTTCGCTAAACTTGCTTACTTCAGCAGATTCAGGCAGTTTTTCTACATTGCCCAATTTACCCAGGTTATTCCCGGTCAATACATGGCTGTTGCGCACAGCTTCGGGCAACTGGTCTACTCCGATACCTTTATTACGAATAGGTTTTTCTATTTCAAACAAAGCATCACCGTTGGCACGACAGTACCAATTGCCCCCCATACGCGCTACCAAATCAGCTTTAAAAGGGTCTACTTTACCATCTTCATCCAGAATGGCTTCATTAAAATGCGCCATTACAACCTCACAAACGATGAGATTACCTGCCCCACCTTCTGTTCCTGTTTCGATAATATCTTTTACTATGCACTCAAATGCAGCAGGGGCTTCTTTTACCCTGGGAGGTTTGACCAATAAAGAGGGCTCTTCGGTCAGGCCTGATTTGTTGAACTCATTCACACCTTGGTCGTATTCGGTGCTTGCCAGCGACATTTGCTCTACTATAGGGTAGTTTACAATATTGATCACGACCTCTTTGGTAGCCTGGGCATTTTCGAGGGTGTGTTTGGTAGTGTTGTCACGCACACGGCGTGCTGGAGAAAAAATCAACGTAGGAGGGTTGGCACCAAAAGCATTGAAAAAACTAAATGGGCTTAAGTTAACATTTCCTTCGTTATCGATGGTGCTGGCAAAGGCGATGGGACGGGGTGCTACTGCACCTAACATAAAACCGTGAAATGCTCCCGTGGATACTTCTTTGGGGTTTACTGTCTTAAATGTTGTCATGTTTGTTGTCTAAATTTATGTGGGCTACAAGGCATAACTCACGTTTTGAACTCAAAAAAAGATCAATGGCAAAGCCCATATTTGACTTTAAAAAGGCTTTGCCGTTTGAGTCCAAATTTAAACATCTTTATGACAATTCCATTATTTGGTGATTCTTACCTTAGGAAACAAGGTCTTGAGCCCCTCTACTGCCTGGGGTACCAGTGGATTGCCTGCGATATACAATTCCTTCAGTTTTGTAAGATTTTTCATTGAAGCGGGCAGGGTTTCTATTTGGTTCGAGTTCAGTATCAATACTTCTAAGTTTTCGAGCTTACCTATAGTATCCGGTATTTTTTTTAGCTCACATTTGCTCAAAAACAACCTTTTCAGGCTTTTTATTTTTACCAATTCGTTCAATACCTGAGATATATTAAGCTTTTTATTACTCGATAAGTCTACAAACTCTAATTTTTGTAATTGATCAAAACTATTAGGCAAAGTCTGTAACTTATTGTGGCTTACTACCAATCTTTTAAGCCCCTTCATTTTGCTTATGTCAGCAGGCAATTCCATCACTTTGCTGTCTACTAAAGATACTTCTTCCAGCTTGGGCATGGCGCTCATCGCTGTAAAGGCTTGCTTGAGGTCAAGGGTGGGGTTGTTGTCTAACCAAATAGAATGTACCTGCTGTAAGTTTTTTATATTCGCAGGAATGCGCTTAAGTTCGTTATCGCTTGTATTGAGCTCTTGCAGCAAAGGTAAGCTTTCCAGTTGCCCTATTACCTGCCCCAGATTTAGTCCTGGATTCATGCCAACGGCAAGACTTTGCAGATTTTTCAGTTTTTGTATGTCATCGGAGAGGGTTTTTAACCCTGATTGCTGTAAAGACAATCGGTATACATGGGCAGGTTTTTTTAATGCAGCCTCCAAGCCCTCTACCTCTTCAGTCTTATACAACTCCTGGTTAGTCATGAGTTTGGCAACAGGTGGTGGGGTGCTTTGGGCAGTAGAATCTTTGGTCTCACTTTGGTTGTTCTTTTTGCCTCCACAACTGGTCATCAAAAACAGCATCAAAGCAAGCAGCAACAGGTGAGCAGTTAAGGGTATTTTTTTCAAAAATGAAGTAAAAGTTTTTTTAAGTTTCATAGAAATAGAATGTCTTTTAAATAATTATAAGTAATTCTTTACGAAGAAGTTAACCTTTGTACACTTAACAATAAATTTGTGCAGTTAAAATTATAAAAATATTTATGCATTACCCAAATTCGCAGGACAGTGTTTTACTTTACCATACAAGCCCACATTAGTGGAGTTTTTTTATAAAAAAAGTGTCTTAAGTAACACTAACACTCACTCATTGTTAACCATCTCCTGACCCAAGGCGTTATACCAACAAACGAACAACAAAGATTATGAAAATCCCTCGAATAAAAGGTTTGATAGACCGCCGTATACTTATTAATTACCAAATAGCGCCTGAGGTACTGCGTCGTTATTTACCCCCTCCTTTTACTCCCAAACTAGTCAAAGGCAAAGGCATTGCTGGTATATGCCTGATCAGACTCAAAGAGATTCGCCCCAAAGGATTGCCCAAAGCTATAGGCATTGGGTCAGAAAATGGTGCACACCGCATTGCTGTAGAATGGACAGAAAACGGAAAACGCAAGGAAGGGGTTTATATACCAAGGCGTGACACTTCATCGCGGCTTAACTCTTTGGCGGGTGGCAGGGTGTTTCCAGGAGTACATCATTTGGCCAATTTTACGGTGAATGAGGGTAACGGCAATTATGAAGTAGCTTTTGTGAGCGACGATGATACTTCGCTATCGATTAAAGCAAAAAAAACGGAGCAGTGGAATACCCAAAGTGTATTCGATGATTTGAGTTGTGTGTCCGATTTTTTTGAGCAAGGCTCAGTAGGTTATTCACCTGAACACAAAGCAGGAAGTTATGATGGGCTGGAGCTTAAAGCGTATAACTGGAAGGTATCGCTGCTGGAAGTAGCAGAAGTGCATTCAAGTTTTTTTGAGAATGAAGCAGTTTTCCCGCAAGGGTCAGTAGTATTTGACAATGCGCTGCTGATGCACGATATTGACCACGAGTGGATTGGTTTGCCCAAGGTGAAAGCACCCAACAACCTTACTAAAGGCTAACCTGAACAATGTTCCTGCAAGTAACCCACCTATTCAACTCAGGTATCTGCTAAAGTTATGTTTTCGGTTAGCTTTTACCTTCCCGTTTTTGCCTCCAACCAAAAAGCCCCGCAAAACAATCATTTTACGGGGCTTCGTGTTTATGGTATATGCAATTTAAGGCTTTGAGCCCGGCTTCAGGTTTTTCAACAAATATTGAGTAAGCGTAGTATACAAGTGACGCGACGTGTTGCGCCCCTCATAGATACCGTGCGAACGGTTGGGATAAGGCATTACCTGAAAAACCTTATTATGGCGAATCAATTCATTGATGAGCGCCTCAGCGTTTTGATAGTGTACATTGTCATCACCAGTACCGTGTACCAACAGCAAGTTGCCTTGTAGGTTTTTGGCATAAGTGATGGGCGAACCTTCTATAAAATCTTCCTTATTTTCGGTGATTAAGCCCATATAGCGTTCCTGGTAAATGTTATCGTAATAAAGTTGGTTGGCTACCGGAGCCACCGACATGCCCGTTTTATAGATTTCTGGGTAACGAAACAACAGGTTAAGCGTCATAGAGCCTCCACCGCTCCAGCCCCATACGCCAATGCGATTGGCGTCTACAAACTTCCATTTCATTATTTCTTTAGCACCCATTGCCTGATCGCGCGAGTTAACCACCCCGATTTTTCGGTAAATGCTCTTGCGCCATTTTCTTCCTTTCGGCGAAGGTGTCCCCCGGTTGTCCATACTCATCACAATATATCCTTTTTGTGCCAGCGAGTGAAACCAAAGGTTACGCCACGACCAAGTGTCGCGAGCAGTTTGTCCCCAAGGCTCGCCATATACATAAAACAATACTGGATATTTTTTGGCAGGGTTGAAGTTGGGCGGCTTAATCATCATACCCTCCATCGTTACCTTGTCTTGGGTGGTTACACTAAAAAACTCTATCGGGCGAATGTTTAAACTGGCAAGGGTTGCCTTTATTTTGTCGTTGCTTATCAAAGTCTTGATTACCTTATGGTTGGGCAGGGTCACTAGCTCCGTTACAGGTGGTTGGTTGGCTGTAGAGTAAGTGTGAATGGCATATTTACCTCCGGGTGCCACATTGTAGTTGTGCGTACCTGGTTGGTTACTGGGCGTAAGTCGGGTAGCCTTGCCTTTTTTATACAACGAAGCACGGTACAAATAACGTTGAGTAGGGTTATCGGGCGAGGCAATAAAATAGCAGTAGCCACCTTTTGGGTCAATCTCTAGTACATTGACCACATCAAAATTGCCCTGAGTGATCAATTGTTGTTTGCTACCATCTTTAGCCACTTTGTATAAGTGTCGCCAGCCATCTTTTTCGGTAGTCCAGGTAAATTCGTTGCCTTTTTTGAGCCATTTCCAGTCACTTTGACTAACTACATCAATCCAAGCAGTTTCTTTTTCTGTATAAATCTGGCTTGCCTTGCCTGTATAAGTATTACAAGCCCATACTTTGAGGTGGTTTTGTTTGCGGTTTACCTGTTGTACATAAACTTTACCTGGTTGTTTGCCCCACATCATACGGGGCAAGTAGTTTTGTTGGTTATTTCCTGGTATAGCCATCCAGCGGGTTTTGCCTCCGTTCAGGTCAATCACCCCCACCCGGCAAGCCGAAGGAGTTTCGCCCACCTTGGGGTATTGCACAGGAACGAGTTGCGAGTATACCGAATCGGTGTTGTTGATCATATAAAAGTTGCGGATATTGCGAGCGTCTACCTGCCAAAAAGCAATTTGTTTGCTGTCAGGACTCCACCTAAATCCATCTCTAGCATTAAACTCCTCCTCATAAGCCCAATCAAACGTTCCATTGATCAGTCTATCTGTTCCATTAAAAGTCAATTGCTTGATTTTATTGTCAGTCAGTTGTTCTACATATACATTATGCTTGCTTACATAAGCCACTTGTTGATTATTGGGCGAAAACTTGGCAAACATCAACGATGACTTAGGCAAACCCTTGCCCAATTGGTTCAAGTTGCCCGATTTGAGCGAAAGTACCCAATAATCGCCCTTGGTATGGTAACGCCACACGCGGCGAGTATTGGTAAATATCAACAATTGCTGTTTGTCTGCCGACCATTGGTAATTACTAATAGACAAAGGCTTACTTTGTCCGGAAGGAATCAGTTTTTGTGCATCAATTAGTACATTGCGTTTACCCGATCGGGTATCGTATTTAACAATGTCGCGGGCACCTTTATGCTTTGTTGAGGCCTCAAGCGTCGTATATGCTTTGCCACCTTCTATCCAGCGGGGTTGGCTGAAATAGTCAACCTGAAAGTCGGACGTGAGAAATAAGCGGTCTACTGTAACTTGTTTTTTGTTGGTTTGTGCCAGCAAAGGGGCGCTGAGCAGGCAGAGCCATAGTATAATATAACCTAGGTATGTTTTTTTCATGGCATTATTCATTTGAATGATGATGTTGTTTAGAAAATACATTGTATGTTATTTGGGGTAGCCCCATATTTAAAGAACTTTAGCCCTCTAAATAATGACTTATTGGGTTATAATAGAAATATAACAATAAAAATATCTGTTTATTGAAATTTTTGTTTAAAAACTAGTTAAAATAGTATTATTCTAACTATCACTGGTAGTTTTAATCGGTTTGTTTTAGGTATCCTTCCCAAAAATGGCATTGCTACATTTGTTGTGATGGTAAGAAACCCCAACAGGGGCAAGCTTTAAGCGACAAGTCGCAAGTCCTTATATACCGATGAATATCAGTGCTATTCCCTATTCCATAGGCAGCTAACGAATTTATAGCATACTCATTTTCAATGGTTTATAAATTTATTAGTTAGAAGGGCCTTTATCTGAGGACTTATGAAACAATATGACCAAGAATTTAAGGGAATGACAATTGATCTTTTAGAGTCAGGTCAATCTGTGAAAATAGTACCTTCAGACTACGGTCTGAATAATCGCACGATTCACCGTAGGCGTCTTGAATGCCATCATGATGTTGCGCAATGACCTAACAAGCCTCGATTGGGTAGCCACAGGCATTGCATCATAAGACCTCCTTTAGACAAACTCTTATGTGATCTTTCATAAATAATACCAAATCGTTGCATTACCCATATACTAATGTATGTCTACATCTAAAAGCCATCACCAAGCTTGTCCCCTCCTCTTTAAGCGCAGCTGACCAAGAGAGCGGGTAACGATAGCGAAGAACCTGCATTGTGTTGGTCTTGCCAAAAAAGACCACTACAAGTGAGTTTGTATGGGTTTTTAATCAGACTTGGTATAAGATCACTATCTAGATTTTAGTCATAAAAAAGCCTTGAAAAAAAAGCGTGTTTTTTTCAAGGCTTGAGTTAACCCAATGTGAAGAAACTTGGACAATATAAATGTCGATTTTTACAGTAAAAACAGACAGTCATTACGAACATGTCACTAAATAGGGTAGATGCTATTTAAACACCAGAAAGCGTTTGATGATTTGGTGCCCGTCAGGTAAACTTATGTTCATTAGATAAGTGCCTGCTTTCAGAGCTGAGGTATCGTATACTATTGTGCCGTCTTGTTGCTCAATAGCATTTATATTTCGTTGAAATACACCGTTTAGCGTGTAAACGCTTATATTTTGAACCTTTACTCCGCCCAAATGTATCTTTAATGTATTTTGAGTTGGGCTGGGATACACCTGTATTTGTGTCTGAATATTCTTCGACGTTCTGCTTGTTGGAGTAGTTACACGAATCTTTCGGCTTGCTTTTATATTGTTCGTTTCATCAGTTTCTGGTTGGACATTATTGGCATCTGCCCAAAACAATAAATAATAATCGCCGGCTGGAATGTCTTCCGGAACCGTTATACCATAGACAGTATAGTAACTACTTGATCCGCCATTAAGCGCCCTCATTTCTTTTTCGCCCAAAAACAAGGCAGTAGAGTCGAAAGTAGCCTGGGCCGAAATGTAATACTTTAGAGTGGTAGCCACTGACTTTATGGTTCCCTGATTGCGCACACTGCCATAGGCATAAGATATTTTTTTACCTGCCTGCACCTGCATAGGCGTACCTGCTACCGAGTTGACGATCAAATCTATGCTTGGCGTGTCTACCACAACCTCCTTTGCTTTGATATACACAGGCTGAACAAAGGTATTGTTTTCGTTGCTTTCAATAATATCATCTTTCTCGTCAATTACCACAATGAAGTAGTATATACCTGCTGCCAAATCCTTCTTGATAGTACTGCTTATACTCAGTGATTTTTCACTTCTGAAAGGCATAGGTCTTGTAATATTTTCGCCGCTCCAGGACTGAAATACTGTTGCTGAGTCAGGGTTAAGTACGGGCTCAGAAGAGAAATAGTAATTAAGCCTAAATCCTCGGTTGGTATAAGCATCTCCAATATTTTTGAGGTCAAAGTTTATCGCCAACCTGTCACCTGCCACAACCGTGTCTTGTAAATGCAGATTTTCTATGGTCAAATCTGCCCAGATTGGTTCAGCGTTGGGAGTATTCAGAATAATTTTTTCGTTGATGTCAAACGTCCAATCAAAACAGTTAGTCAAATCATTGAGCGAGAACCAACCATCACAGGCGCCCCCCCAGCCCCAGTTCATATGAAAATATTCGTCATCACTGTAACCATCCACCAACCAGGTATGTCCACCCGCATCGTCGTAGCCTACATACACCACAGGGTATGATTTGTCCAGTGAAGCCTTGATCATAGTTGCCCAGTCCTGGTCGTTGTAATCTGCCCGAGGAATAAGTCCTGTGTTGGCATACCCCCAATGTTGTTGTAGTCCTTCGGCTATGCGATGCTCATACACACCTGTATTGCCTTGATCATAGTGCGCATTGAGTGAGGCACCTACGTAAAACATCAAGTCAGCTACATCTTTATTGGGGCTATTCAATACATTGGGCATTGCCTCCCAGTCATGATCTTTTTGCTCAAGGTTAAGCCAGTGTTTGGTCTGACTCATAGATACTTTATAATAGTTGGTTCCAGTAGCTTTGGTAGGCGTGCCGTGGTAGCGCAAAAACTGAGAAATAGCTGTAGGTACACAACCCGTAGGGTAGTTGTTGGGTACAGCGTCGTTATAATACCCCATTTGGTTCCACTTGGTAGTAGTCAATGGTGCTACAATTACCTCAGAGGGAATTTCTTTGCTTTCCCTTGAGCTGCGAAGCAACGTATTCCACTGTTTGGCAGTTGCTTGGGTAGCCTTTACTTTTGAAGCTTTGATACAAGCAATTTGTTTTTTGTACCGATTGAGTAAATAGCGAATTTCTGGACTTTCAAAGTTTTTAAAATCTTCGCCGCCAGTTTTACCATGGGCCAATATTGCCGGAACACGTTTGTCGTTAGCAACAATCATAAATCCAGTGTTGTTTATTTGTAGTATATAAAACATCACTTGCCCCTGAGGGTTAAGCTCAGACCGAATGTTGGTAACTGTAAAATGAGCCTCTTGATTTTTTGCCCATAAATTGCTTGAATAATAGTTTTTAGCGACCAGTTTTGCTTCCTTTTCCGATACACTCT
This sequence comes from Microscilla marina ATCC 23134, assembly GCF_000169175.1. Classification (NCBI taxonomy): domain Bacteria; kingdom Pseudomonadati; phylum Bacteroidota; class Cytophagia; order Cytophagales; family Microscillaceae; genus Microscilla; species Microscilla marina. The sequence goes on along the minus strand of NZ_AAWS01000055.1, from coordinate 4,847 downwards.
GCGCCCTTATTGTTGTACTTACCAACAACAATATACTGCATAATAGTACAAAAATGTTTTTGTGTCTCATAAGTTTGATTTCAAATTTAACAAAAGTTTAAAATATTGTGGCAAGGTAGCAAACATCTTATGAATGCGTTAATTTTTACATTAAAGTGGTAAACAGAGTATCAATACAAGGTAATTTAGTATTCAAAATACGCTAAATATTCGAGAGGGAGTGGTCAAAAAAAACAAATAACACCATTTATAAACAAAAAACAATATTAGAATATTCATACACTCAAGTGTTTTATTCATACAACACAGAAGGAGAAGGGTAAATATTCTTAAGGGAGCATTGTTTGAATAGAAAAATGTATTGAATATCCTCTCTGAAAGAGTAGAGATTAAGAAAAACAAAGCATTGGTGAAATGTCTGATTAATGGAGAAGAGAAGTCGTTTCAATTAAGGAAGTTTGAACGGTAACCTTTTGAAGGAGCCTTTAAACTGCCAATGAATCAGTTTATAGAAATTAAGATTTTCATAAAAGTTGATGCGAATGCGATTTGTAGTATTATTTCAATCATCACCTGTAGCTTTAATCGATTTGTTTTAGGTTGGCTATCCCTCCCAAAAAAAGCTCGGTAAAAAAGCGTCCTGCTTCTTCCACAGTCAACTCCTCTTTTTGATCAAACAATTGAATCATTACTTCCAGTCCACTACCCACCATGGCATAACTTATCATTCGGTATTGTTGTGGGGCAAGTTGTTGAAAGAAAGGGGCATTTTTTAAGTCGTTTTCCAGGTCTTTGTAAATAGAACGTAAAGAATTGCTGGCAAACAAGCTGTTGCGAAAAGCGGCTTGGTTTTTAATAATGAGCGGGAGCACCAACGGCTGCAAAAGCACCTGAGCATATCCTATAAACGCGCTATATACAAACTCATAAGCAGTTTTGGCTCCTTGACGCTGGGTTTTGAGCGTATCGTTTACTCGTGTTATCAACTGGTTAACCAGCTTGTCCCATATTTCGGCTTTGCTCTTATAATAATTATAAAAAGTACCCCTTGCCAGCCCACTGGTCGCTACAATATCGCCTATAGTAGTAGTTTCCATACCTTTTTGGGCAAAAAGGGTAATAGCTGCCTGCATAATAGCAGCGTCGTTTTGTTGCTTGTTTTGTAGTCTTTTGTTCATTGCTATGAGTATTTTGGGCATATACCAAAGAAAGGTAATGAAAAAAATGACAGCCCTGTCATTTTATTGTATATTGTAAAAGTGACAAGGTTGTCATTTTTATAAATCTCCCAATTATATAAAAAACAATGAGCCATCAAAAACGCATTTGTGTAATCGGTGCTGGACCTTCGGGCATTACAGCGCTTAAAAACCTGCTGGATGAGGGGCTGAACGCAGTAGCTTATGACAGAAACCTGGAAGTAGGAGGAAACTGGATTTTTAATGAAAATGAGAGTCATTCCAGTGTATTTGAAACTACCCATATTATTAGTTCTAAAACTTTATCGCAGTACGAAGACTTTACCTTCGATGATTTTGACCCTGGTGTTGCCGACTACCCCTCGCACGATGAACTAAGGCGCTACTTTCAGGCGTATGCCCGCCACTTTGGTTTATACAACCATATAGAATTTGACACAATGGTCAAGCATTGCGAGCGCATAGACAATGACACCTGGCAAGTAACCATTGAGCAACAAGGGCAAACCCGCACCGAAGTATTCAGTGATTTGGTGGTGTGTAACGGACATCATTGGCAACCACGTTACCCTGACTATCCGGGCGAGTTTGTGGGTGAGTTTATTCATTCCCACAATTACAAAAAAGCCACTCCCTTCAGAGATAAAAAAGTATTGGTGATCGGTGGAGGCAATTCGGCGTGCGATGTAGCAGTAGAAACCAGCCGGGTGAGCAAGCACACCAGCATTAGCTGGCGCCGGGGGTATCGCATCATCCCTAAGTTTGTGATGGGAGTACCCACCGATGTGTTTGGGGCACGTACTTATTGGTTGCCTACGTGGTTGCGCACTCGCCTGTCAGACCTAATGATTAGTTTGATGATTGGGGCAAACGAAAAATACGGACTGCCTAAACCCACTACTCGGTTTGGGGCAACCCACCCTACCATTAATAGTGAACTACTATACAAAATCCGGCACGGCAAAGTAACGCCCAAAGGTGACATTGAACGCTTGGAGGGCAAAACAGTATGCTTCAAAGATGGCAGCTTTGGTGAATATGACACCATCATTGCCTGTACTGGTTTTGTATTGGTGCATCCGTTTTTCAACAAAGATTTTATAGACTATAGCTCAGGCCCGGTGCCTTTGTACCTTAAAATGTTTCATGCCAACTACCAAAACCTTTATTTTGTAGGCATGTTTCAACCACTGGGTTGTATATGGCCAGGTGCCGAGCTACAAAGTAAATTGATGGCACGTGAGCTTGCCGGAAAATGGCAACGTCCTCAAAACATCGCCAAATTATGTGAACGTGAGGTGACTCATCCACACTACAGACAAGTAGATACCCCACGACACACCATTACAGTAGACTACCACCGTTTTGTAAAAAGTCTGAAAAAGCATTTGCCTAAAAACTATAGACAAAAAGAGGTTTTGCCCAGGCAACAAGTGTCTCAGACTTTGTAACTACTACAAGGCTTCGAGCAGCTGTGCGGTATTCATTACTGTGGCAAACTCATCACGTAGGTTTGCCAGGGTAGTAAGATGCAACGTTTCTGCCTTGTATTTTTCTCCATTGATTCCAACCCGATCAAAGGTAGCAGTAGCGTCAGCAATCAAATAGGTATGGTAACCCAAATTGCCCGCCATACGGGTAGTGGTAGACACACAGTGGTTGGTAGTAAGCCCTACTATCACCACTGTATCAATGCCTTGCGCATCGAGTTGTGCCTGCAGGTTGGTGCCAATAAACGCACTATTGACGTTTTTTACAATCAACGACTTATTGGCTTCAGGCTTAAAGGCGTCTTGTAGCTCAAACCCAGGATGAGCAGGGTTGAGCAACGATTGGGGCTCAGTAGAGCTATGCTGAATAATAAAAACTGGTAAGTTGGCAGTACGCCAGGCTTTCAATATTTGGGCAGCTTTTTCTTCAGCATCAGGGTTGTTACGCGCGCCTCCCCAATAAGCTATATCATCAAATCCTTTTTGAATATCTACCACCAACAAGGCAGGGCTTTTTTCTCTTAAACTCATTTTTTATTTGAATTAGTGATCTGGAAAAAATAAGATGTGCCAATTTAAGAAAATATATTGTTCTCAGACGATTCAAAAAAAACGGTGCATAGCCAAAGCTATGGGGCTTTTTTTTTTGAGAAGAATGAGGGCAATAGATACACTTTAATGGCTCAAATTATTTATGAAAGATCACTTAATGTATGTATACAAATCTAAAGGATTTAAGGGGATACTCAAAGGACATTTAACGGACATAAAGAGACAGTTGATAAACTCAGGGAGGTGTTTTATCGGCTAAAATGCCGGATGGGTGAATTATCAAAAATTAAAACCAGTATATTTCGTTACCTTTACTTATTCACTAATCAAAAAAATACTATGAAAAATCACCGTTTATACTGTTTCATTGCCAGCCTGTGCTTGCTCAGTTTTTATAGCCAAGCACAAGAATACACCAAAAAAGTATTGAACAAAGTTCCCGAACTTGAGGTAGGCAAAACTTACACTGGCAAAGATGTACGCCAAGCACAAAAGTTATTTCCCGAAGGAGCAGCCATTGGCGACAAAGTAGTATATCCGTTTGCCAAGTTGACAGGAAAGAGGGCAATTGTGATTTTTTATTACACCGCAGACCAAGGTGGCGAAATTATCTATTTAAGTGCTACTGCACTGCACAAAAAAAAGCTGCAACCCACCAATATTCAGCGTTATTTGTACACCCATGGCAAAATCAACAAAACAGTCTATACCAGTACTTTATCAAGAGACAAAAAAGGAGTGGTTTCTTTTCATGAAGTAGAAAACGGCCAACAAAAAACTACCCGTTACCGCATAGAGGGCAGGCGTTTTTCTATAGTGCGCAACTGATTGCCAAGTGCTATCGGTCTGTTGGATATTTATTTTTTAAAAGCCCATATTATCCAAAAGAACTTTTGGCAGTTGTGAGTTTTTGGCAAATAAAGTAGCCTTAAACTATTTAAAAGGCTTTTTTACTCCATTTTGTTACATGATTTGACTTTAGCGAAATTTCTCTAAATGAGCATATTTTGTATCGTTTTCAGATTTTAGTGCGTATCTTTGGTAGGTTATTTAACTTATTTCGAAATAAGTTATCATGACTATCAGGTTTTGCTTTTATCAAAGCAATAGTTATTGAACTCAACACGGGTTCATCATTTGATACTATAATATATACTAAATGAAGATGAATTATACACTCGAACTAAACAACAAAACGAACAAGGAGTCGTTAGCAGCCACTCAAAACTCCTCGGCAGATAACCAAAGCACGCCTATATGCATGTCAGGTGCTGGCAACGAGGCTTTCTACTGTGGTTTATTAGATGATAACGGCGTTGAGTCGGACAAAAAGTAGATTTTAAAAAGTACATTATGTTTCCCCTTATTGTGGTTGTATGCAGTAAGGGGATTTTTTTTTATGACAATGACAGAAGAGAAAATATTTGTTTGGGTAGGTTTTTTTAATGATCAAAGAGATTTTGATCGGTACATAGCGCAAACCCCTGATTTGGGGATAGAAAAAGACGGCGAAGAAAACGATGATGACGACGAAACCGCCATGTCTCTTTTTTGTGAAGATATTGATTTGCCTCAATATGATGAAGCTTTGCCAAGGGGTATTTTG